>JALOSN010000066.1 GCA_025458415.1 Hydrogenophaga sp. | reverse complement strand
TCGAGCAGGTTGTCGCAGATGAGCAGGTAGGGGGTGTCGTAGTGCAGGTAGCCCGGCCGGTTTTTCCAGTCGGGGCTCTCGCACGAGAAGTTGTCGGGCAGCAGCGCCGTGTCGGCCTTGCCGGGGTCGCCCATCCAGACGAACACCCAGTTGTTCTTCTGCACCACCGGGTAGCTGCGCACGCGTGCCTTGGGGGGCACGGCATCCAGGCCCGGGACTTCAATGCAGCGGCCCGAGGGCTCGAACTTCATGCCGTGGTAACCGCAGCGCACGCAGTCGCCCTCGCGCCGTCCCACCGACAGCGGTGCATGCCGGTGGCAGCAGCGGTCCTCCAGGCCCACCAGATCGCCGCCGGCGGTGCGGTAGACCAGCACCGGCTCGCCGAGCACGGTGCGGGTGAACAGACGGTGGTCGTCGGCCGCCGGAATTTCATGGCCCCAGGCGATCACGTACCAGCAATTGCGCAGCCACATCGGGCGACTCCTTCAGGACGATGAAGAGGCATGCTAGGCCGTGGGCCGGCGGTCGACGTCCCCTGCGAAGGGGACAGACAGGGTCTTCCCGCTCAGTGCAGCAGGCGCGCCAGCCCCAGTCGTTCGGCGGGCAATCCGGCGGCGGCCAGCTTGAGGTAGGCCCGCTTGCGCAGGGTGACCACGGTTGATGGCGCCACGTCCAGATCGGCGGCGATGCCATCGACCGTCATGCCCTGGGCAATGCGGGCGCAGACATCGCGCTCGCGGGGTGACAGCGTCGGCGCCAGCCTGGCCAGGCGTTCAACCTGACCGGCCACACCGCTCTCGCGGTCCTGACGGTGGCTCTGCGCCCGCCAGCCCAGGGCCAGGGCCTGGCACAGCAGGGGAGAGAGTGCGAGCAGGCGATCAATCTCGTCGGCTTGCAGGGGTCCGAGCCGATCGTCGCGGTACAGGTGAATGGCATGCGCCTGCCCTGGCACCGGGGCATGGACCAGGGTGAAGCGATCGGTCAGACGCTCACGCTCGTAGATGTCCGAGCGCCAGCCGGCATCGGGGAAATCGGCGGCGCGGCAATGCAGCACCGCCAGCCCGGCACCGGGCGCCCGTGACATCTGCGCGGCCAGGGGCAGCAGCGCGTCGCGCCGATAGTAGTGGCGGCGGTAGATGCCGAAACATTGGGACACCACCGATTCTTCCCCCGGCCGGCGGGCGCTGCCTTCGATCAGTTCGGGCAGGTCGCGCCGGATCTGCACCAGCGACAGGTACTCGGCCGGCACCACGGCCTGGATGGCGCGCAGCAGGCCCTGGGCACCGGTCGCGCCGCTGGCCACGTCCAGCAGGGCAGCCGCCGACTCGGCGGGCACCGGCCGGCGGGCAGCAGGAGGGTCGATCGTCCACAGCTGGGGCATGCGGTCATTGTCGGAGTTGCCGACTTTCACGGCACTGCGGGTTGTCCCTCATGCGAGGCCGGCGGCGCCACGGTGTCCCGTTCCCGGCTGTCCCTGGCGTGGCGGACCAGCATGTCACACGTCAGGCGGATGTGCGCCTCCAGTGCCAGTGCTGCACGGGCTTCCTGGCGGGCCAGCGCAGCCTGGCAGATCGCCTCGTGCTCGGCATGCACGTCCCGGTCGAACCCGGGCGTCGCACCGAGCCGGATGGCCACATGGCGGTAGCGTTCACCATGCCGGTAGAGGATGTCCAGCAGGTGACGGGTCCAGGGCGAGACGTGGCCGGAGATCAGCGCCTCGTGAAAACGCCGGTTCGCGTATTCCCACTGACGCGGGTCACGCGCCGCGCCACCGGCTTCCGCGTCGCTGAGGCGGGCAAACGCCTCACGCACCGTGGCCTCCCAGCGGGCGTCGCCCAGCCGTATCGACTGGCGCAGCGCCTCGGTCTCCAACCGCACGCGGGTGTCGGTCAGGTCACGCAGGTCGTCCAGCGAAATGGCGCTGACGCGGTAGCCGCGCTGGCTCTCGACCGTGACCAGCGCATCGGAGACAAGCAAAGCCAATGCCTCGCGCAGGGTGCCTGCGCCAACGTCGTAGTCGTCCTTGAGGTGTTCGACACGCAGGCGCTGGCCGGGTTGCAGCCGGCCACAGACGATGTCGTGGCGCAGGGCACGGTAGGCCCGCTCGGTGAGCGTTCGGGGTTCGGGGTCTTCATCGCGCGGTGCCGGTCCGGCGGTACGCGCGGGGTGCAGCAGGTCGTCCAGCATGGTCTTCTCAGTCGTTCGGGTTTTCGCGCCGCAGGCGGTAGGCCAGCTGGGCCCGCGACAGGCCCAGCAATCGGGCGGCGCCGGACAGGTTGCCCCGGCTGCGCTCGACCGCCAGTGCCAGCACGCGCGACTCCAGCGTTTCGATGGGCAGGCCACTGTCGAGCACGCGCTCGCACAGCTGCTGCTCGTCCTGTGGCGCACGGCGTGCCAGCCGGCCCTGCGGGTCGATGCCGTCGTGCGCCACCTCGGGCTGGTTGGGAAACAGGTGCTCGGCCTCGACCACGCCGCCCTGCGCCGCCAGGATCACGCCGCGCTCGACCAGGTTTTCCAGCTCCCGGACATTGCCCGGCCAGCCGTGGCGCGACAGCGCCTGCAGCGCGCGGTCGCTGAAACCGTCGAGCCGCTTGTGGTGCACCGCGGTGAAGCGCGCCAGCAGGTGCCGCGCCAGTGGCTCGATGTCGCTGGTCCGCTCGCGCAGCGGCGGGATGCAGATCGGGTAGACGTTGAGGCGGTAGAACAGGTCGCGCCGGAACTGGCCGCGCTCCACCGCCGCTTCCAGGTTGACGTTGGTCGCCGCCACCAGGCGCACGCTGATCTTGCGCGTGCTCTCGGCGCCCAGGCGCTCGATCTCGCCCTCCTGCAACACCCGCAGCAGCTTGGCCTGGGCCGGCATCGGCAGGTCGCCCACTTCGTCCAGGAACAGCGTGCCGCCGTCGGCGCGCTCGAAGCGCCCGGCCCGCGCCGCGTGCGCGCCGGTAAATGCGCCCTTTTCCACGCCGAACAGCTCGGCCTCGATCAGCTCGGCCGGCAGGGCCGCGCAGTTGACGGCCACGAACGGGCCGGTCGCCCGGTCCGAGTGCGCGTGCAGCGCGCGCGCGAAGCGCTCCTTGCCGACCCCGGTCTCGCCCGTCAGCAGCACCGTCACCTGGGTACTGGCGGCGCGGCGCATCAGGTCGTGCGCGCGCTGGAAACCGGGCGAACTGCCCACCAGCATGCCGCCGGACTCGGCCGGCTCCAGCGTGCTCTTGAGCGCTTCCACCTGCTGGCTCAGCGCCGCCATTTTCTCCAGCAGCGAGTCGTCCTCGAAGTACTGGCGGTGCGCGTCGCCGTCGGGCCATTCCTCGATCGGCCTGCCCTGGATCAGGCAGTGGTCGTCGCCGCAGGCCGAGCACTTCGTCTCCTTGAACAGGATCAGGCGGCCCATGAAGGCGCTGGTGTAGCCGCTGGCGTAACCCAGCAGGGTCCAGCAGGCCGGCTCGTCGACCACACCGTACTTCAGACGGTGCGCGTGCGCCTCCCAGGAATCGTCCCAGCGGAACTCGCCCTCGAACTGGCCGGCGGCGGCGTCCATCTTCAGCACCACCGGCGTGACCCGCGCCGCGCCCTCCAGCATGTGCAGCTGGGGGCCGACCAGGAACATGTCCTCCAGGGTCTTCGAGCCCCGCGTCTTGGCCGCAAAGCCGGCGTCGTGCAGGCCGCAGGCGTAGCCCATGCGGGTCAGCAGACGCCGGGCCTGCTCTTTGCCCACCGACGTGATCAGGTCGTGGCGCAAGGCCGTCAGCGCCGCCGTGTGCAGCAGCACCATGCGCCGCTCGCCCAGCCAGATGGCGCCGCTGTCGGGCTCGAAGCGCAGCAGGCGGCGCAGGTCGGCGTCGGGGGGGTAGGAAAGCGAGGGGTCCAAACGTGTCTCCATCAGATCGCGCCCTTGGTACCACGGGCGCCGGAATCTCGATATTTTGCTCTACCGGGTTGATCCACGGCAAGCCCGGCCCGGTTGACCGAATTGCTCATTTGATGAAAACGCCGACCGCAGGGCCACGCATTTCATGAAGTCAGCGCCATTTGTCGCCCGAATTCTGCCAGTCTTCACCTATCAACATTGCTGATTCGATCCAGATGCTGCACTGCACATCGCTCGATTTCTAAGGGATTTCCCTCAAATATCGAGATTTTTGCCAAGTTCAAGGCGTGCTGGCACGCAGGCTGCAAAGCGGGTCCCGTCCGACAACGCCCCGATCGCCATGAACCCGTCCACCGAAACCGCCCTGCCCGCCGTCGATACCTCGCTGCGTTTCGTGCGGGTGATCGAACGCCGGGCCGATGGCCTGGTGAGCTTCGAGTTCTCGATCGGCTGGCCCGAGCTGGCGGTGGAGCTGATGCTGCCCGCCCCGGCCTTCGAGGCTTTCTGCGCCAACAACCGGGTGCAGCGTCTGGACACCTGAGTTCCCGAGAGCCGTTCAAGAACCCCACCACGGAGACAAGCACCGATGAACATCGACCTGCAGGCGCGGGAGATCACGCCGCTGCGCCAGACCTATGCCCACGTGGCGAAATACATCGGCGGTGACAAGACCGCCAGCCGCTACCAGGAAGCCACCCTCGGCGCCCAGCCGATGGTCAACTTCCACTACCGCCCGACCTGGGATCCGGGTCACGAACTGTTCGACGCCAGCCGCAGCCAGATCGTGCTGGCCGACTGGTACGTGCTCAAGGACCCGCGCCAGTTCTACTACGCGACCTGGACCATGACCCGCGCCCGCCAGCAGGACGCGGTCGAAGCCAACTTCCAGTTCGTCGAGCAGCGCGGCATGGTCTCCAAGATGCCCGACGCCATCCGCGAGCAGGCACTGACGGTGCTGATGCCGCTGCGCCACGCCGCCTGGGGCGCCAACATGAACAACGCCTCCATCTGCGCCTACGGTTTCGGCACCGCCTTCACCGCGCCGGCCATGTTTCACGCCATGGACAACCTGGGCGTGGCGCAGTACCTGACCCGCCTGGGGCTGGCACTGGGCGACCCCCAATCGCTGGATGACGGCAAGCACGCCTGGCTGGATGCGCCCGAATGGCAGGGCCTGCGCCGCCTGGTCGAAGACAGCTTCGTGGTCAGCGACCCGTTCGAGCTGTTCGTGGCGCAGAACTTCGCGCTCGACGGTCTGCTGTACCCGCTGATCTACGGCGGCTTCGTGGACGACCACGTCGCACTGCAGGGCGGTACCGCCGTCGCAATGCTGACCAGCTTCATGCCCGAGTGGCACGACGAGAGCGCGCGCTGGGTCGACGCCGTCATCAAGGCCGCCGGTGCCGAATCCGAAGCCAACCGCATGCTGCTTCGCCAGTGGGCTGGTCACTGGATGGACCGCGCCGAGGCCGCCCTCTCCCCCATCGCCCGCCTGGCCCTGGGCGCAACCGGTGAGACCGTGCTCAGCGACGCCCGCGTGCAGCTGCAGGCCCGCCTGGCCAAGACCGGCGTGAACGCCTGACCAAGCCTGAACAGGAGAGCACAGCATGTCCGACGTATTCATCGCCTTCCAGCACAACGAAGAGTCCCGCCCGGTGATCGACGCCATCGTGGCCGACAACCCGAACGCGGTGCTGACACACCCCACCGGTCTGGTCAAGATCAACGCGCCCGGCAGCCTGACCATCCGCCGCGAAACCATCGAAGGCCTCACCGGCCGGCCCTACGACCTGCAGGCCATCCACGTCAACCTCGTCACCCTCTCGGGCCACATCGACGAGGACGACGACCAGCTCACGCTGAGCTGGAAGCATTGATGCACCCCCTGCGCCGCTTCGCGTCTTCCCCCTCTCCTTCGGGAGGGGGACGCACCCAGTGGCCCGGCAAAGCCGGTTCCACGGGTGCACTGGACAGGGTTGTGGCGCACGAAGCGATTGAGATTTCCTGATTCAACCAAGGAGACAAGATGGACACGAGAGTTGCGAGCAAGAAGCTCGGCCTGAAGGAACGTTACGCCGCCATGACCCGCGGCCTGGGCTGGGAGACCACTTACCAGCCGATGGACAAGGTGTTCCCGTACGACAGGTACGAGGGCATCAAGATCCACGACTGGGACAAGTGGCAGGACCCGTTCCGCCTGACCATGGACGCCTACTGGAAGTACCAGGGGGAGAAGGAGAAGAAGCTCTACGCCGTCATCGAGGCCTTCGCACAGAACAACGGCCAGCTGGGCGTGGCGGACGCGCGCTACGTCAATGCGCTCAAGCTGTTCATCCA
>JALOSN010000065.1 GCA_025458415.1 Hydrogenophaga sp. | reverse complement strand
GCTGGGTGGCCTGCTGGGCTGCGTCTGCATCGCCACTGGCTTCATCTTCTTTGTCGAGAAGCGCAAGCAGCAACACGCCAAAACGGGCAGCCAGGGCAGCCGCGTGGTGGACGCGCTGGCCGTGACCACGGTCACCGGCATGGTGATCGCCGCCATCGGCATGCTGGTGACCAACCGCCTGCTGCCGCCCGATCTGGCGGGCAAGGGCGACTGGGAGCAGTGGAGCTTCTGGGGCTTCTGGATGCTGGCCCTGCTGCACGCTCTGTGGCGCAGCGCTCCGGTGGCGCAGGCGCGCATGAACCCGGCCTGGCGCGAGCAGTGCTGGGCCATCGCGGCGCTGGCCGTGGCGGCCGTGGCGCTCAACGCCTTCACCACAGGTGACCACCTGATGAAGACCGTGTTCACCGAGACCTACTGGGCCGTGGCCGGCGTGGACCTGAGCCTGCTGGCGAGTGCGGGCATCGCTATGTGGTCCGCGCACCAGCTGGCGCTGCGCGAGCGACGCGTCGCACAGGCAGCGGCCCTGGCACCGACCGAGCCCGCACAAGCCGCCGACCCAGAGGTGGCCCATGTCTGAGGCGTTCTGGCTGCTGCTGGCCGCGGCGCTGAGCTTCAGCGGCATGGCCTGGCTCGCGCTGGCCATGGAGGTGCACTGGGGCCAGGTGATGCATCAGGACGCGCGCGCCGTCGGACCCCGGCGCCGCCTGCTGCGGACGCTCGGTGCTGTGGCCTTGTTGATGTCCCTGCAGGCCTGCCTGGTGGCCGACCGGCCGTCGATGGCGGTGCTGGTGTGGGTCATGCTGCTGGCGGGCAGCGCGTTCGGTGTGGCGATGCTGCTCAGCCGGCGGGCGCACTGGCTGGCCCCCTGGGCGGGTCGTCGTTCTGCCCACCGCCCATGAACGCGCCAGACCTGGGCCTGCGGCTGCGGGACGCGGGCCTGCGCCCCACCGTCGGACGACAGACCGTGCTCGGCCTGATGCTCAAGTCCGAGGGCCAGCCGCGCTGCTGCGAGGACCTCTACCGGATTGCGATGGCGGCCCGTCGCTCGCTCAACGTCAGCAGCATCGCCCACGCCCTGTCGGACCTTGAGCGCGCCGGCCTGCTGGTGCGCGCCACGGTCCCGGACGATCGCCGCCAGTACTACCGCCTCCCCGTGGTCGAGCCCCAGGCCCACCCGCCGGGCGTGGCGGTGGTTCGCGAGGGCGGCCGCCACGAAGCGGTGGACGACCCCCGTGCGGTCCAGTGGTTGCAGCAATGGCTGGGCCAGCTCGGTATCGCGACCGACGAACACAGCCGCGTGGTGGTCGGTGTGGAACGGCCTTCCGCCTGAGCCCCTTCCGCGCCCCACCCCTGCCCCGATCCCAGTTTCCTTCCTCCACACCACGGAGTTTTTCCCCCATGACACGATCGACCCTCACCCCCGTCGGCCTCGCCGTGGCGCTGCTGATGACCGCCACGGTCGCGCAGGCGCAAAGTCCCTCTGAAACTCAGGGGAGCACAACCCCCGCACCCGGCGCAGCGCCACCGGCGGACGCCGCGGCAGCGCAGCTTCCCGAGGTGGTGGTCACCGGCACCAAGCGCTCCCAGCAGCAGCAGCAGGCCACGCAAAGCATCACGGTGGTGTCCGAGCAGGACACCCAGGGTCTCTCGGGCGTGCCGCAGTACCTGGGCCGCATCCCGAACGTGGCCCAGCAGTCCGAAGGCTTTCTGCCCACGGTCCGGGGACTGGACGGCAACGGCGTGGCCACCGGCGGCGGCGGTGCCGTGACCGGTGCCAGCCCGCGTGTGTCCAACTACATCGATGGCGTGGCCCGCACCTACGGCGCCACGCCTGACGGACAGGGCAGCTTCTGGGACATGTCGCAGCTGGAGTTCTACCGTGGTGCGCAGTCCACCCAGCTTGGCCAGAACTCCATGGCTGGGGCCATCGTGCAGACCACCAACGACCCCAGGTTCAAGGATGAGGCCGCCGTGCAGGTGGGCGTGCGCTCCAAGCAGACCACCTACGAAGCGGCCTTCATGGTCAACAAGGCGATCAACGACAAGGTGGCGCTGCGCTTCACTGGCGAAGCCCTCGACGGCAAGAACTACATCGACTACTCGGGCCTGCAGGCCACCGGCCTGTCGGCCGCGGACCGGGTCGAGCTGGGCCGCACCCGGTACAGCCGCTACCGCTTCAAGGCCCTGTTCGTGCCCACCGACGACCTGCTGCTCAAGCTGACCCTGGAGCGTGAAGACCGTCGCAACCCCTACACGCAGGACCTGGCGTCCATTTCGACCCGCCGCGAGGTCGTCGGCACCAGCTACGGTTACTTCGACTCGGTCAACGATGTGGTGGCGCTCAACTCACTTTATGACCTGGGCCAGGGCTGGAGCTTCGACGCGGTGCTGTCGCAACAGAAGGCCGACACCAATTTCGGACCGCCGGTGGTGGGCAACCCCGACCCCTCGGCATTTCTGGACTTCCAGTTCAAGTCCACCGAAACCGCGTTCGAGCCCAGGTTCGTCTACAAGTCGGGCAGTAGCCGCACCGGCGCCGTGGTCGGCGCGTACTTCAAAGAGCGGGACCGCACGGACACCGGACAACCCGGGTCGCTGTTCACCCTCACCGGAGACGACCAGGCGAGCAGCCACTCGCTCTACACCGACGCCACGGTCGAGCTGGGCCGGCAATGGGACCTGATCGCCGCGATGCGCTACCAGAACGACCGTCAGAAGCGCGATTTCTCCGCGTTCAACGGCTTCCTGACCTACGACTTCAATGAGAAGAACACCGTCTTCCTGCCCAAGCTGGGCGCCACCTACCACCTCAGTCCGGACGCGTCGCTCAGCCTGCTGGCCTACCAGGGCTACAACGCCAGCGGCGGCGGCGTGAGTTTCGTGACCTTCACCCCTTACACCTACCGCAAGGAAACTTCGGACACCGTCGAGCTGGTGGCGCGCACGCAGTGGCTGGACCGCAAGCTCACCGCCAACGCCAACCTCTTCTTCACCCACCTCAAGGACGCCCAGGCCGGCGGCGTGGGTCCCGGCGGACCCAACGACGGCATCTACCTCAACATCGCCAGGGCCCGGACCCGCGGCCTGGAAGTCGACCTCGCCTACCAGCCGGACCGCAGCACCCGCTTCACCGCTGCGCTGGGCCTGCTGGACACTGAAATCGTCGACTTCGGCTCGGCCGCCAACAACCGCCTCAACGGCAACGAGCTGGGCCTTTCTCCCCGCATGAGCGCCAACCTCGGCGCCAGCGTGGAAGTGATGCCGGGCCTGACGCTCGGCGGCAACCTTTCCTATGTGGGCAAGCGCTTCACCGACTTTGACAACCTGCCGGAAGACCGTCTGGACAGCTATGTGCTCACGAACGTTCACGCCCAGTACCGGATGGGCAAGTCCGTCACCCTGACCGGCTACATCAACAACCTGTTCGACAAGCTGGTGCAGACAGGCCGGTTCACCTCCAGCAACCAGGCCAATGTCAACGCGCCGCGCACCGTGGGCGTCAAGCTGCGCATGGACTTCTGACCATGACCCCCCGCACCCTTCGCGTCTGGACCAGGCTGCACACCTGGAGCAGCCTGGTCTGCACCGTGTTCATGCTGCTGCTGTGCCTGACCGGCCTGCCGCTGATCTTCCACCACGAGATCGGGCACCTGCTGGGCACCGAGGTGGAAGCGCCCGAGATGCCCGTCGGCACGCCACTCGCATCGATGGACAAGGTGCTCGCCAGCGCGCAGGCGCGCGCACCGGGCCTCGTGCCCACGTTCGCGTTCCAGGAGCCCGACGAACCCGATACCTGGCTCGTCGGCTTCGCGCCCGAGCCGCAGGCGCAGGAAGGCACACGCATGGTGGTGGTCGACTCCCGCACCGGCGAGGCCCTGGGCGAGCCACCGGCCGAGGAGGGCTTCATCTACGTGATGTTCAAGCTGCACGTGGACCTGTTCGCGGGCCTGCCGGGCAAGCTGTTCCTGGGCCTCATGGGCCTGCTGATGGTGATCGCGATCGTCTCGGGCGTGGTGCTCTACGCACCGTTCATGCGTAAGCTGCCCTTCGGCACGGTACGGCGCGACCGATCCACCCGCCTGAAGTGGCTCGACCTGCACAACTTGCTGGGCGTGGTCACGCTCAGCTGGGCGCTGGTGGTGGGGTTCACCGGGGTTATCAACACCTGGGCCGACCTGGTGATCAAGCTCTGGCAGTTCGACCAGCTCGGTGTGGTGCTCGCCCCGTACCAGAGCGTGCCCCCGCCAACGCGCCACGGCTCGCTGCAGGCCGCCACGGCGGTGGCCCAGGCCGCCGAGCCCGACATGAAGCTGGCCTTCGTGTCCTTCCCCGGCACGCAGCTGTCAAGCCCGCACCACTACGCCGTGTTCATGCGCGGCACCGAGCCCTTGACCGCGCGCCTGTTCAAACCGGTGCTGGTCGACTTGCAGAGCCTGGAGGTGACGGCGCGCCTGGACCTGCCGTGGTACGTGACGGGGCTTCTGGTCTCGCAGCCGCTGCACTTCGGCGACTACGGCGGGCGACCGATGCAGATCCTCTGGGCGGTGCTGGACGTCATCACCGTAGTCGTGCTCTGCAGCGGGCTGTACCTGTGGCTCAAGCGCCGCCGTTCGGCGTCGCGCCAGCGGCTTTCCGAGGTTCCCGACCTCACCGACCCGGCCGCGGACTCGCTGCTGGAACAAGGGAGGGCCACATGAGCCTCTGGCAAGTGTTTCGCTGGCCGCTGGCCATCGGCGTCCTCACCGTCACCGGACTCGTGACCGGCCTGATGTCCGACGGCTGGGGCGATGCACTGGCGGGACTGGGCCTCCTGGTGCCAGCGCTTGTCGCGGCCTGGTTTGGCGTGCGCCGCCGGCCTCTCGGGTGACCCGAGCGACATCGATGTCTCTTTGATCCACATCAACAAACCACCTGAGACCCATTTTTCTCGCACAGTTATCTTAAATAGAATCATTCTCATTATCTTTCCACTGGAGCAACCACCGATGAAACTGCACACCGTCGCCGCCGCCGTGCTGGCCCTGGCTTCCCTGACCGTCGCCTCGCTGCCGGCCCATGCCCAGACCGCCGCACCTGCAGCGGCCTCTTCCAGCGCCGTGGACCACAAGGCCGTGGCCACCCACTACGCCGCCCTGGTGTACGCCAACTACGTCGACGCACTGGCCGCCGCCAAGGACCTGCAGGCCGCCATCACCGAGTTCACCAAGGCGCCCTCAACCGACGGCCTGAACAAGGCCCGCAAAGCCTGGCTGGATGCCCGCGAGTACTACGGCCAGACCGAGGCTTTCCGCTTCTACGGCGGCCCGATCGACGATGACAACGGCCCCGAGGGCCAGATCAACGCCTGGCCGCTGGACGAGGCCTATGTGGACTACGTGGAAGGCAAACCCAAGGCGGGCATGGTGAACAACCCCAAGTTCAAGATCACCAAGGCCAACCTGATCGCCTTCAACGAGCGCGGCGGTGAAGAGAACATTAGCGCCGGTTGGCACGCCATCGAGTTCCTGCTGTGGGGCCAGGACTTGAGCGAGACCGGCCCGGGCAACCGCCCTTTTGAGGACTTTGTGGTCGGCAAGGGCCAGAACGCCGAGCGCCGCGCGCAGTACCTGACCGTGGCCACCCAGTTGCTGGTGGACGACCTGGCCAAGGTCAGCCGCGCCTGGGAGCCAGGCAAGAAAAACTACCGCGCCCGCTTCGAGCAGGGCGGCCGCGAGTCGGTGCGCAAGATGATCGTGGGCATGGGTTCGCTCTCGCGCGGCGAGCTGGCCGGTGAGCGCATGGAGGTGGCGCTGAATTCGCAGGACCAGGAAGACGAACACTCCTGCTTCTCCGACAACACCCACCGCGACGCAGTGACCAACGCCAAAGGCATCCAGAACGTGTGGCTGGGGCAGTACCAGCGGCGCGACGGCAGCCTGCTGCAGGGCCCGGGCGTGCGCGACCTGGTGGCCGCCAAGAACGCGGTACTCGCCGAGAAGACCACTGCGCAGGTGGCGGCCTCGGTGAAAGGCGCCGAAGCCATTCCCGCGCCGTTTGACCGCGCGATCATCAAGGGCTCGGCCGGGCGCCCGGTGATCGAGCAGACCATCGCCAGCCTGGTGGAGCAGTCCAAGCTGCTGGTGGAGTCGGCCTCGGCCATCGGCATCGCCAAGCTCACGCTCGTGGAGCCTTGAAAAAGGCGCTTCTCCATGTTCATTCATCCCAAAGCCACGCGCC
>JALOSN010000482.1 GCA_025458415.1 Hydrogenophaga sp. | reverse complement strand
AGGCGCGGGGCGTGGACGCCGAAGGCGCCCTGCTGCTGCAGACCGCCGAAGGCCTGCGCCGCGTCACCAGCTCCGAAGTGAGCGTGCGGCCATGCTGAGATGGGCGATCATCCTGCTGGCGATGGCCAACCTGCTGTATTTCGGCTGGACGCAAGGCCTGCTGGGTGATCCGCAAGGGAAGCAGCGCGAACCCGAGCGGCTGCAGGCGCAGGTGCAGCCGCAGGTGCTGCGGCTGATGAACAGCCCGGCACCCGCGACAACCGCGCCGGCCCCGGTCTCCGCCCAGGCTGAAGCGGGCGCTGCCCCGGCCTCAACCGCTGCCAGCGACCAGGCGCCCGCCACCCCGGCCACGCGTTGCTGGGTGGCCAGCGGCTTCAACCCGGCACAGGCGCAGGCCTTGCGCCCGGCGATGGAATCCACCGGCTTGCCGGCCTCGGCCTGGCGTCTGGACGAGGTGCGCCTGGGCGGCCGCTGGATCGTCTACATGGGCCGCTACAACGCCGAGCAGATGGCACGCAAGAAGCTGGAGCTGCGCGAGCTGAAGGTGGAGTTCCGCGAGGTCAACATCGCGGCAGGACCGGGTCTGGCCCTGGGCACCTTCTCGACCGAGGAAGCCGCTGAGCAGGGTCTGCGCGACCTGGGCCGCAAGGGCGTTCGCACCGCCAGGGTCGAACCCGAACGCGGCGAAGTGAGCAGCTACGTGTTGCGCCTGCCAGCGGTGACCGAGGCGCAACGCGCCGAGGTCGCGGCCCTGGGCGCCGCGCTGGCCGGCAAACCGCTGCAGGCGTGCGAATAAAAAATGCCGCTGTTTGCACAGCGGCTCTGGCTTCGAACAACACACGCACATCCGGAGCGCGTGGCTGATCCAGCGATCACGGCGGAACCGGCTTCGCCGGGCCGCACGTGATGCCCCCGTGAGGGGGTGACGCCGAAGGCGGCGCGGGGGTGGGCCTTACTTGGCCACCACGCGGACCATCTCCAGGCACTTGTTGGAGTAACCCCACTCGTTGTCGTACCAGCTGACCACCTTGATGAAGGTCTTGTCCAGCGCGATGCCCGCGTCGGCGTCGAACACGCTGGTGCAGGTCTCGCCGCGGAAGTCCGTGGCCACCACCTTGTCGGTGGTGTAGCCCAGCACGCCCTTGAGCGCGCCTTCGCTCTGCCCCTTGAGCGCGCCTTCGCTCTGCGCCTTCATCTCGGCACAGATCTCTTCGTAGGTCGCTTCGCTGTTGAGTTCGACCGTCAGGTCCACCACCGACACGTCGGAGGTCGGCACGCGGAATGACATGCCGGTGAGCTTCTTGTTGAGCTCGGGAATGACCACGCCCACCGCCTTGGCCGCGCCGGTGCTGCTGGGGATGATGTTCTCCAGGATGCCGCGGCCGCCGCGCCAGTCCTTGTTGGAGGGGCCGTCCACCGTCTTCTGCGTGGCGGTCGCCGCGTGCACGGTGGTCATCAGGCCACGCTTGATGCCCCACTTGTCGTGCAGCACCTTGGCCACCGGGGCCAGGCAGTTGGTGGTGCAGCTGGCGTTGGAGATGATCGCCTGGCCGGCATAGGTCTTGTCGTTGACGCCGTAGACGAACATGGGTGTGTCGTCCTTGGACGGGGCGGAGAAGATGACCTTCTTCGCGCCCGCGGCCAGGTGCTTCTCGCCGCCGGCCTTGTCCAGGAAGATGCCGGTGGACTCGATGACCACGTCGGCACCGACCTCGTTCCACTTCAGGTTGGCGGGGTCCTTTTCCTGGGTCAGGCGGATCTTCTTGCCGTTGACGATCAGGGTGTTGCCCTCGACGCTGACGCTGCCCTTGAAGCGGCCGTGCACGCTGGAGCAGGTCGTTGATCGCCACGATCTCGATGTCCGGGAAGTTCTGGATCGCGCTGCGCAGCACGTTGCGGCCGATGCGGCCGAAACCGTTGATACCGACTTTGATAGCCATGTCCTCAGCTCCTGTGGATAGATGAAAAGAATGAAGGGGGGAACCTTAGCGGGCCAGCACGGTGCGGACGGTGTCCACCACGTTGGCCGGCGTGAAACCGAAGTGCTGGAACAGCGCCGGGGCCGGGGCCGACTCGCCGTAGGTGTCGATGCCGACCACGGCGGCGACGCCGTACTTCCACCAGCCGTCGGTGGAGCCCATTTCAACGGCGATGCGCGGCAGACCCTTGGGCAGCACGGCGGCCTTGTAAGCGGCGTCCTGCCGGTCGAAGGTGGTGGTGCTGGGCATGGAGACCACGCGCACGGCGATCCTGTGCTCACGGGCCAGGGCTTCCTGGGCCTTCAGGGCCAGCTGCACCTCGGAGCCGGTGGCGATGATCACCGCCTGCGCCTTCTTCCTGCTGCCCACGTCGGCCGGCTCGGACAGGACATAAGCGCCCTTGCTGATATCCGACAGGTCGCTCTTGGGTGCGTAGGGCAGGTTCTGGCGCGACAGGCACAGCGCCGTCGGGCGGCTCGCGTTCTGCAAGGCCACGGCCCAGGCCACGGCGGTCTCGGCGGTGTCGGCCGGACGCCAGACATCCAGGTTGGGGATCAGGCGCAGGCTGGCGACGTGCTCGATCGACTGGTGGGTCGGGCCGTCTTCGCCCAGGCCGATGGAGTCGTGGGTGAACACATGCACCACGCGCTGCTTCATCAGCGCGGCCATGCGGATGGCATTGCGGCTGTAGTCGCTGAACGTCAGGAAGGTGCCGCCGTAGGGGATGTAGCCGCCGTGCAGGGCGACGCCGTTCATGATGGCGGCCATGCCGAACTCGCGCACGCCGTAGTTGATGTGGCGACCGATCTGGCCGGCCTCGGTCTTCACCACCTCGCCGGCCAGGTCCATGCGCAGCGCGGGAGTGGATTTGGTGTTGGTCAGGTTGGAGCCGGTCAGGTCGGCCGAGCCGCCCAGCATCTCGGGCAGGGCTGCCGTGAAGTGCTCCAGCGCGATCTGGCTGGCCTTGCGGCTGGCCACGGTCTCGGCCTTGGTGTGGGCTTCGACGGCGGCGTTGACAGCGATCTGGTGGAAGGCCTTGGGCAGCTCGCCCTTCATGCGGCGCACGAACTCCTTGGCCAGGTCGGGGAAGGCGGCCTTGTAGGCCTTGAATTTGTCGTTCCAGGCAGCCTCCAGGGCCCTGCCGGCGGCCTTGGCGTCCCAGGCGGCGTACACGTCCTTGGGAATCTTGAAAGGCTCGTGGCCCCAGCCCAGGGCAGCGGCTCGCCGTGGGCCTTGGCGGTGTTGGCGCGGTTCGGGCTGCCCTTGCCGATGGCGGTCTTGCAGACGATCAGGGTGGGCTTGTCGGCGCTGTTCCTGGCGTCGGCAATGGCGCGGTCCACGGCGTCCACGTCGTGGCCATCGACCCCGCGGATCACGTTCCAGCCGCAGGCCTCGAAGCGCCTGGGCGTGTCGTCGATGAACCAGGGCGCCACCTGGCCATCGATGGAAATGCCATTGTCGTCGTACAGCGCGATCAGCTTGTGGAGCTTCCAGGCGCCGGCCAGCGCCACGGCCTCGTGGCTGATGCCTTCCATCAGGCAACCATCACCCAGGAACACGTAGGTGCGGTGATCGACGATGGCATGCCCGTCGCGGTTGAACTCGGCGGCCAGCAGCTTTTCGGCCAGCGCCATGCCCACCGCGTTGGTGATGCCCTGGCCCAGCGGGCCGGTGGTGGTCTCGACGCCGGGGGTGTGGCCGACTTCGGGGTGACCGGCGGTCTTGCTGCCGAGCTGACGGAAGGCCTTGATCTCTTCGATGGGCAGCTTGTAGCCGCTCAGGTGCAGCAGCGCGTAGATCAACATCGACGCATGCCCGTTGGACAGCACGAAGCGGTCGCGGTCGGCCCATTGCGGGTTGACCGGGTTGTGGCGCAGGTGACGGCCCCACAGGGCGACGGCCATGTCGGCCATGCCCATGGGCGCGCCCGGGTGCCCCGAATTGGCGGCCTGCACGGCATCCATGGCGAGGGCGCGGATGGCATTGGCCATCACGCCAGGGGTGACGGCAGCGGCAGCGGGTGCCGAAACGGGGGCAGAGGCGGGGGAGTCGGACATGGGTGCTGTGCAGAGGATGGGGAAGGCGGCCAGGCGCCAAACCCGGGATTTTACCGTCCGGGTTTCAGCCACCGCAGAGCCGATCGGCCGCAGGATGCAGTAGGCTTGCGGTCTGCGACCGACACCCGGTACCCCCAGCGCTTTCATGCCCTCTTCCCCCGAATCGAACAACCCCCCGGCCGCCATGGTGCTGGCCGCTGGCCGCGGCCAGCGCATGCGCCCCCTGACCGACCACACGCCCAAGCCGCTGCTGCCGGTTCGAGGCAAACCCCTGCTGCTGTGGCCCCTGGATGCATTGCAGGCGCAGGGTGTGCGGCGGGTCGTGGTCAACACCGCCTGGCTGGGCGAGCAGGTTCCGTCGGCCCTGGCACCCTGGGTCCGGGACCACCCGGGCACGGAGCTGCTGTATTCCCACGAAGGGGTGGACTTTGGCGGTGCACTGGAAACCGCGGGCGGTATTGCACGCGCCCTGCCCCTGCTGGGCGAGGTGTTCTGGGTGCTGGCCGGGGATGTGTTCGCACCCGGATTCGACTTCGACCCGGCCGCCGTCGAGCGTTTTCGCAGCAGCGGGCGCCTGGCCCACCTGTGGCTGGTGCCCAACCCGGCCCACAACCCGGCGGGCGATTTCGGACTGGACGGACAGGGTCAGGCCGTGAACACCCGGGAGGGTCCGCGCTGGACCTTCAGCACCATCGGCCTGTACC
>JALOSN010000064.1 GCA_025458415.1 Hydrogenophaga sp. | reverse complement strand
CAACCTCATCGTGGTTGACTCGGAGATCAAGGACGAAGCCTTCGAGTTGTTCCGGCGCGACCTGCTGCGCGAGGTGTTCGACTTCCCCTTTGTCGAGATTTCGCCCGATGACAGTTCCTTCGACATGTCGGGCTTCGGCGAGTTCTCCATGGCCAAGGTCGGGCGCGGCAACATCCGCGAGGCGCTGGGCACGGCGGTCATGTTCGAGCTGGCCAAGATGATGTGATCGCCGGGTGCTAGGCAATACGTAAATTTCGTGTAACATTTCGCTTGGACGAGCCGAAAGGCGAGTCCCCCGCTTTTCCTCCCTGAGCGGGTGCCTTAGTGTGTGACAGCAAAAAGGCTTCCTGCCCGACCCTGGTGGTCGGGCTTTTTTTGCCCATCCGGTTTCAGTCCATCGGGGCCACAGGGCTAAACTGCGGCCATGCTCTGGGTCAAAGCCTTCCACATCGTTTTCATTGCCAGCTGGTTCGCGGGCCTGTTCTATCTGCCGCGGATCTTCGTCAACCTGGCGATGGTGCCTCCTGAAAGCGTGGCTGAGCGCCAGCGACTGCTGCTCATGGCGCGCAAGCTGATGCGATTCACCCACCTGCTGGCCGTGCCGGCCCTGGTGCTCGGGTTGTGGCTCTGGCTGGGCTACGGCATCGGCCTGGGCAGCGGCAATGGCTGGATGCACGCCAAGCTGCTGATCGTGCTGCTCATCCTCGGATACCACCACGCCTGCGCCCGCATGCTGGTGCGTTTCGAGCGCGGCGAGAACCGGCGCAACCATGTCTGGTATCGGTGGTTCAACGAAGCGCCGGTGCTGATGATGGTGGCCGCCGTGCTGCTGGTGGTGCTCAAGCCTTTCTGATGGCCCGGGCGCCTCTCTGCGCTCCCAGGATCTGCCGGCCATGAATACCCGTTCCTCGGCGTGGACCCTGGCTCTGCTCTTCGCGGTGCTGGTGCTGTATGCCAGCCTCTATCCCTTCTCGGGCTGGCGGTCCCAGGGCGGGCTGACCTGGGACTGGTTGCTGGCACCCATGCCCCGCTACTGGACCGCCTTCGACGTGTGGGCCAATCTGCTGGGCTATGTGCCCCTGGGTTTCCTGCTGGCCACCGCCATGCTGCGCACCGGCTGGGGCCGTTGGTCGTGGCCACTGGCATCGGTGTTGCCGCTGCTTCTTTCGCTGGGCATCGAGATCGCCCAGACCCTGCTGCCCGTGCGTGTGCCGTCCAACCTGGACCTGGCCCTCAACGGTGCCGGCGGCGTGTGCGGCGCCAGTCTGGCCTGGGTGCTGAACCGGTGGGGCCTGATGCTGCGCTGGAGCCAGTGGCGCGCCGACTGGTTCGAAGATGACGCGCACGGTGGCCTCGTGCTGCTGGGTTTGTGGTTTCCCGCGCTGCTGTACCCGGCGCCCATCCCGTTCGGACTCGGGCAGGTGTGGGAGCGGCTGGAGTCGGCCCTGCGGGCGTGGATGTCCGGCACGCCGTTCGAGGCCTGGCTGCCCGTCACCTCCGGACTGGTCCAGCCCCTGAGTCCGCTGGCCGAGACGTTGTGTGTGGCCCTGTGCCTGCTCGCTCCCTTGCTGCTGGGCTTCTCGCAATTGCGCTCCATGACGCGCCGGCTGCTGCTGGTTCCGGTGCTGATGGGCATGGCGGCCGCCGTGGAGGGAACTTCCTACGCCCTGACCTACGGACCCCAGCTGGCCTGGTCCTGGGTCAATCCGCAGGTGCTGCTGGGCTGCGGTCTGGCCGTGCTGGCGTCTCTGGGGCTGGCGGCCTTGCCCCGTCGGCTCTGCGTGGTCCTCATGCTGCTGTGCCTGGCGGTCTCGCTGACCCTGCTCAACCGCGTGCCCGAGACACCTTACTTCGCGCAATCCATCGAGATATGGGAGCAAGGGCGTTTCATCCGCTTCCATGGCCTGTCGCAGTGGCTGGGGTGGCTCTGGCCGTGGATGGCCCTGCTGTTCGGACTGGCGATCTCGGCCCGCGCCACACGCTGAGACGGGGCGTCGACCGGTCTGGCCCTAGAATTCCCCCATGTCCGAGCGTCCCTCCTATTACGAGCGTCACATCTTTTTCTGCCTGAACGAACGCGCGGGCGGCGAAGCCTGCTGCGCGCGGCTTCAGGCACAGGCGGCCTTTGATCGTTGCAAGTCCCAGGCCAAGGCCCTCGGCCTGCTGGGGCCGGGCAAGGTCCGTGTCAACAAGGCGGGGTGCCTGGACCGCTGTGCAGGCGGCCCGATCGCCGTGGTCTACCCCGAGGCGGTCTGGTACAGCTACGTCGACCAGAGCGACATTGACGAAATCGTCCAGTCGCACCTGCGTGATGGCCAGGTGGTCGAGCGCCTGCTCACGCCCCCGGACGTCGGGCGCTGAGCCGACCCATGCCGGCGCGGCGCGCCGAACTCCCTGGTATCCATGAACGCCCAGACCGAACACCTGACGCAGGCCGGCCCGGCCGGCCCGATCGAACTGGCCATTGACCGTCCGCCGGTGCCTTCCCGTGGCCATGCCGTCATTGCCCATCCGCATCCCCTGTTCGGCGGCACGTTGAGCAACAAGGTGGTGCAGACGCTCGCCCGCGCAGCCGTCCAGGCGGGCTGGACCGCCGTCCGGTTCAATTTCCGCGGCGTGGGCCGCAGCGGTGGCCAGTTTGACGAGGGGCGGGGTGAGCTCGAAGACCTGCTGGCCGTCGTGGCGGCCCAGGCACCTGAGGGGGCCCTGGCGCTGGCTGGGTTCTCGTTCGGTGCCTTCGTCACCACCCATGCCGTTGTCCGTTTGCACGGGCCGCGGCCCATCGATCGCGTGCTGCTGGTCGGTACCGCGGCCAGCCGGTTTCAGGTCGAAACCGTTCCGGCGGAACTCCATCCGCGCACCCTGGTCATTCATGGCGAGTCGGACGATACCGTCCCCTTGTCGTCGGTGATGGACTGGGCCCGCCCCCAGTCGCTGCCGGTCCTGGTCGTGCCCGGCGGAGGCCATTTCTTCCACGGCCAGCTCCCCCTGCTCAAGGACCTGGCCCTGCGGCACCTGGCTCCCTGAGTCCGGCTCCTGTCGACGTTTTTTTTTGCCATCCCGAGGATCTGTCTTGCTGCGTCCCGCCTTCCTTTCCCGTTCCCTTGCCCTTGCCCTGGCCCTGCTGATCCTGATCGCCGCGCCGGCCGGGGCGCAGATGGTCCAGCCACCCGAAGTGGCCGCCCGTGCCTACCTGCTCATGGACGTGACATCCGGTCAGGTGCTGGCGGCCAAGGATGCCAACCAGCCGGTCGAACCCGCCTCGCTGACCAAGCTCATGACCGCCTACCTGGTCTTCGACGCGCTGCGCGCCAAGCGCCTGACGCTGGAGCAGACCCTCCCGGTGAGCGAACGCGCCTGGAAGATGCCCGGCTCGCGCATGTTCATCGACCCGCGCATGCAAGTGCCGGTCGAAGACCTGATCAAGGGCATGATCGTGCAGTCCGGCAACGACGCCACCATTGCCCTGGCCGAGGGTGTGGGTGGCACCGTCGAGCGCTTTGTCGACATGATGAACACCCAGGCCAGGGCGCTGGGCATGTCGGGCAGCCGCTTCCGCAATCCCGAGGGACTGACGGAGCCCGGTCATACCACCACCGCTCAGGACCTGGCGATCCTGGCGGCGCGGCTGATGCAGGATTTCCCGGAGTACGTCCCCTACTACGCCATTCAACGTTACCGCTACCCAGGCACACCGGCGGCCAACGACAGCAACCGCAACCTGCTGCTGTTCCGCGATCCGACGGTGGATGGCCTGAAGACCGGGTACACCAGCGCGGCGGGTTATTGCATGGTGACGACCGCCCGTCGCGAAGCGCCTGGGGTCGGTCAGCGTCGCCTGCTCAGCGTGGTGCTGGGCGCCGCCAGCGAGAATGCCCGCGCCGCCGAGAGCCAGAAACTGCTCAACTGGGGCTATACCGCTTTCGAGGCGGTGCGCCTGGCTGCTCCGGGTCAGCCGCTGGCCACGCCCAAGGTCTGGAAGGGCAAGGCCTCCGAGGTCGGGCTGGGGCTGGCCCAGGGCGTGGTGGTGACCGTTCCGGCCGGTGAAGGCGCCCGCCTGCAGACCGAGGTGCTGCGGCCCGAGCCTCTGGTGGCCCCGCTGCAGCGCGGCCAGAGCCTGGGGACCCTGAAGGTGCGCCTGGCCAATGGCACCCCGGTGGTCGACATGCCCCTGACCGTGCTGGAGACGGTTGAGGAGAGCGGCGTTTTCGGCCGCGCCTGGGATGCGATCCGGTTGTGGATCCGGTAGGACATGGCCCCCACGCTCCGCCGCTGACGCGGGTCGCTGCCCCCCAGGGGGGCTGACCTTGCTCGGGGCGGCCCGTCGCTGCGGTCGGGTGGCCCCCACGCTCCGCCGCTGACGCGGGTGGCTGCCCCCCAAGGGGCCTGTTTCAGGCTTGGGATGGCACGGCGCCTGAAACCATGGCCCCCACGCTCCGCCGCTGACGCGGGTCGCTGCCCCCCCAGGGGGGCAGTTTCAGGCTTGGGGCGGCCCGGCGCCTGAAACCATGGCCCCCACGCTTCGCCGCTGACGCGGGTCTCCATTTGGCGGATATCGGTGTCCGTGCTACAGTAGAGGGCTTTTCGGAATTTTCCGAAGGGCTTTCTTTTCCCGTTTCAAACGTTTAGGGACGTTTATCAATGCCAACCATCAACCAGCTCGTGCGCCACGGCCGGGAGGTCGAAAAGACCAAATCCAAGAGCCCGGCCATGGAAAACAGCCCGCAGCGTCGCGGTGTGTGCACCCGTGTGTACACCACGACCCCCAAGAAGCCCAACTCCGCTCTGCGCAAGGTCGCCAAGGTGCGCCTGACCAACGGTTTTGAGGTGATCTCCTACATCGGCGGTGAAGGCCACAACCTCCAGGAACACAGCGTCGTGCTGGTCCGTGGCGGTCGTGTCAAGGATCTGCCCGGTGTGCGTTACCACATCGTCCGCGGCTCGCTGGACCTGCAAGGCGTGAAAGACCGCAAGCAGGCGCGCTCCAAGTACGGTGCCAAGCGCCCCAAGAAGGCCTGATCGGCTTTCTATTTCGGTGCCGCCCGGTTTTGACGAGCCGGACCGGCGTAGTGATCCTGAACAAGGATCGAGTAAGTGCAGATTCCAGATGGATCTGCGGGGTGTCCGGAAAACAGGACGTTCCGGTCATCAACTGAAGCAAGAGGTGAAACATGCCACGTCGTCGCGAAGTCCCTAAACGTGAAATCCTGCCGGATCCCAAGTTCGGCAATGTCGAGCTTTCCAAGTTCATGAACGTGATCATGGAAGGCGGCAAGAAAGCCGTCGCCGAGCGCATCATCTACGGTGCCCTCGAGACCATGGAGAAGAAGACCGGGAAGGATCCCCTGGAGCTCTTCACCATCGCCATCAACAACGTCAAGCCCATGGTCGAGGTCAAGTCCCGCCGTGTGGGTGGCGCCAACTACCAGGTGCCGGTCGAAGTGCGGCCGGTCCGCCGTCTGGCGCTGTCGATGCGCTGGATCAAGGAAGCGGCCCGCAAGCGCAGCGAAAAGTCCATGGCCTTGCGCCTGGCCAACGAGCTGCTCGAAGCGAACGAAGGCCGTGGCGGCGCGATGAAGCGCCGTGACGAGGTGCACCGCATGGCCGAGGCCAACAAGGCCTTCAGCCACTTCCGCTTCTGATGTCTGCGGGGCCCAGAGCGCCCGCAACCACAGCTGAAGCCAGCCCGCCAGCCCCATGAGGGCAGCGGGCTTTGACGCATCAAAACCGGAGAATTTTCATGGCACGTACCACGCCACTTGAGCGCT
This sequence comes from Hydrogenophaga sp., assembly GCA_025458415.1. Lineage (GTDB taxonomy): Bacteria > Pseudomonadota > Gammaproteobacteria > Burkholderiales > Burkholderiaceae_C > Hydrogenophaga. Next base: position 2,222 of record JALOSN010000064.1, on the reverse strand, counting down.
ACCGCAACATCGGTATCTCGGCCCACATCGACGCTGGCAAGACCACCACCACCGAACGCATCCTGTTCTACACCGGCGTGAACCACAAGATCGGTGAAGTGCACGACGGCGCTGCCACCATGGACTGGATGGAGCAGGAGCAGGAACGCGGCATCACCATCACTTCCGCCGCCACCACCTGCTTCTGGAAGGGAATGGAGCTCAACTACCCCGAGCACCGCTTCAACATCATCGACACCCCCGGCCACGTGGACTTCACCATCGAGGTGGAGCGCTCCATGCGCGTGCTCGACGGCGCCTGCATGGTGTACTGCGCCGTGGGTGGCGTCCAGCCCCAGTCCGAGACGGTCTGGCGCCAGGCCAACAAGTACAAGGTGCCGCGCCTGGCCTTCGTGAACAAGATGGACCGCACCGGCGCCAATTTCTTCAAGGTCTACGACCAGATGAAGCTGCGCCTGAAGGCCAACCCGGTGCCCATCGTGATTCCCATCGGTGCCGAAGACAGCTTCCAGGGCGTGGTCGACCTGATGAAGATGAAGGCCATCATCTGGGACGAGGCGTCCCAGGGCGATGGTCGAGGCCGCGGCCGAAGCGTCCGAAGAGCTGATGAACAAGTACCTCGAGGAGGGTGACCTCAGCGAGGAAGAAATCAGGCTGGGCATCCGCACGCGCACCATCGCGACGGAAATCCAGCCCATGCTGTGTGGCACCGCCTTCAAGAACAAGGGTGTGCAGCGCATGCTCGATGCGGTGATCGACTTCCTGCCTTCGCCAGTGGACATCCCGCCGGTGGCCGGCACCAACGAGAACGAAGAGGAAACCACCCGCAAGGCCGACGACGGCGAAAAGCTGTCGGCGCTGGCTTTCAAGCTCATGACCGACCCCTACGTCGGACAGTTGACCTTTGTTCGCGTGTACTCCGGTGTGCTCAAGAAGGGCGACAGCGTGTTCAACCCGGTCAAGGGCAAGAAGGAGCGCATCGGCCGTATCGTGCAGATGCACGCCAACAACCGCCAGGAAGTGGAAGAAATCCGCGCCGGCGACATCGCCGCCTGCGTGGGCCTCAAGGAAGTGACCACGGGTGAAACCCTGTGCGATCCCGATGCCATCATCACGCTGGAGCGCATGGTCTTCCCCGAGCCCGTGATCGCCCAGGCGGTCGAGCCCAAGACCAAGGCTGACCAGGAAAAGATGGGTATCGCCCTTCAGCGCCTGGCCTCGGAAGACCCGTCGTTCCGCGTCAAGACCGACGAGGAATCCGGTCAGACCATCATCGCCGGCATGGGCGAGCTGCACCTGGAAATCATCGTCGACCGCATGAAGCGCGAATTCGGCGTGGAGGCCAACGTGGGCAAACCGCAGGTTGCCTACCGCGAAACCATCCGCGGCACGGTCGAAGACTCCGAAGGCAAGTTCGTGCGCCAGTCCGGTGGCAAGGGCCAGTACGGTCACGTGGTGTTCAAGATCGAACCGCAGGAAGCCGGCAAGGGCTTCGAGTTCGTCGACGCCATCAAGGGCGGTGTGGTGCCGCGCGAATACATCCCGGCGGTCGAGAAGGGTGTGATCGAAGCCCTGAACACCGGCGTGCTGGCGGGTTACCCGGTGGTTGACGTCAAGGTGACCCTGCATTTCGGTTCGTACCACGACGTCGACTCGTCCGAACAGGCGTTCAAGATGGCGGCCATCTTCGGCTTCAAGGAAGGCTGCAAGAAGGCCCAGCCCGTCATCCTCGAGCCGATGATGGCCGTGGAAGTGGAAACCCCGGAAGACTACGCCGGCAACGTCATGGGTGACCTGTCCAGCCGACGCGGCATGGTGCAGGGCATGGAAGACATGGCCGGTGGCGGCAAGGCCATCAAGGCCGAAGTCCCCCTGTCCGAGATGTTCGGCTACTCGACCACGCTGCGCTCCATGTCGCAGGGTCGTGCGACCTACACGATGGAGTTCAAGCACTACGCGGAAGCCCCGCGCAACGTGCAGGAAGCCATCATTTCCGCTCGCGCCAAGTAATTTCACCAGGACTGTCTTCGGCGCCGCTGATGCGGTGAGCCGCTGCCCGTGGCGGGCTCGCGCCGGAGACGTTAAACACACACGGGTCTTGTTCTTTTCAAAGAGGTATTTGCAATGGCAAAAGAGAAATTCGAGCGGACCAAGCCGCACGTCAACGTCGGCACCATTGGTCACGTGGACCACGGCAAGACGACCCTGACGGCTGCCATCAC
>JALOSN010000063.1 GCA_025458415.1 Hydrogenophaga sp. | reverse complement strand
GTGGCCACGCTGGCCTGGAACGGCTACCGCCACCTGGAGCTGTACTTCGGCGTCAGCGGCACCGGTCGCGTGCTGCACACCCTCAACCCGCGCCTGCACCCCGAGCAGCTCACCTGGATCGTCAACCACGCCGACGACCGCGCCCTGTGTTTCGACCTGAGCTTCCTGCCGCTGGTGCAGGCGGTGCATGCCAAGTGCCCAGGCGTTCAACACTGGGTGGCGCTGTGCGACGCGGACAAACTTCCGGCCGAGTCCGGCGTTCCGGGGCTGGTGAGCTACGAAGCCTGGATGGGCGGCCAGAGCGAGGCCTACGTCTGGCCCGAGCTGGACGAAAACAGCGCGTCGAGCATGTGCTACACCAGCGGCACCACCGGCAACCCCAAGGCCGCGCTGTACTCGCACCGCTCCACGCTGCTGCACGCTTACGGTGCGGCACTGCCCGACGCGCTGGGCTGCTCGGCGCGCGACAGCATCCTGCCGGTGGTGCCGATGTTCCACGTCAACGCCTGGGGCCTGCCGTATTCGGCCGCCGCCGTGGGTTGCAAGCTGGTGTTCCCTGGCCCGGCGCTGGATGGCAAATCGGTCTACGAGCTGCTGGAGGCGGAGAAAGTCACCATGGCCGCGGGCGTGCCCACGGTCTGGCAGATGCTGCTGGGTCACATGCAGGCCAACGGCCTGAAGTTCAGCACCGTCAAGCGCACCGTGATCGGCGGCTCGGCCTGCCCGCCGGCCATGATCAACACCTTCAACAACACCTACGGCGTGGAGGTGCTGCACGCCTGGGGCATGACGGAAATGTCGCCGCTGGGCACGGTGTGCACGCTGAAGAACGCGCAGCTAGCGCTGTCGCCGGAAGAGCAGCTCCAAGTGCGGCTCAAGCAAGGCCGTGCGGTGGTTGGCGTGGACATGAAGATCGTGGACGAATCGGGCGTTGAGCTGCCCTGGGACGGCAAGGCCTACGGCGACCTGCTGGTGCGCGGCCCCTGGATCATTGCCAGCTACTTCAAGGGCGAGGGCGGCGACCCGCTGCGCTACGACGCCGACGGCAAGGGCTGGTTTCCGACCGGCGATGTCGCCACCATCGACGCCGATGGCTTCATGCAGATCACCGACCGCAGCAAGGACGTGATCAAGTCCGGCGGCGAGTGGATCAGTTCCATCGACGTGGAGAACATCGCCATGGCCCACCCGGCCGTGGCCATGGCCGCCTGCATCGGCATGAAGCATCCCAAGTGGGACGAGCGTCCCATCGTGGTGGTGGTCAAGAAGCCCGGTGCAGAAGTCTCGCGCGAGGAACTGCTGGCGTTCTACGAAGGCAAGACAGCCAAGTGGCAAATCCCGGACGACGTGGTGTTTGTCGACGCGATCCCGCTGGGCGCCACCGGCAAGATGCAGAAGATGACGCTGCGCCAGCAGCTCAAGGATTACCGGCTGCCCGGAGTCTGACGCGCCCCGGCAGCGAGGCCGAGCAGCGCTGTCCTGTGCAGGGGGTTGGGGGCGGGAACCTGGCCTGAGCTCCGGCCATGGAGTCGGCCATACTCTGGGCCGTCTGTTTCCGGTCCAAACCCCAACCCGTCCCGCCCCCTGAAAGCCCTCCGGCATGGAGTTCTTGATCATCTCCGCGCTCAACGGCGTGAGCTACGGCTTGCTGCTGTTCATGCTGAGCGCGGGTTTCACGCTGATCTTCAGCATGATGGGTGTGCTCAATTTTGCGCACGCCAGCTTTTACATGCTGGGCGCCTACATCGGTTACTCGGTGGCGCAGCGGGTCGGCTTCTGGCCGGCGCTCGTTCTGGCGCCGTTGGTGCTGGGGCTGCTGGGGGCGCTGTTCGAGCGCCTGTGTTTGCGCAAGGTCCACCCGCTCGGGCATGTGCCCGAGCTGCTGGTGACCTTCGGCCTGTCCTACATCCTGCTCGAAGTGGTGCAACTGATCTGGGGCCGCACGGCGGTGGAGTTTGCGCCGGCGGAGATCCTCCAGGGGCCGGCCTTCACGCTGGTTCACCACGCCCGTGACGGCCTCGACGTGTTCCTGGGCGCGGTCGATCCGGCAATCTGCCGGGCCGAAGGCACGGTCTGCACCCCGTTCCCGGCCACCCGCGCCTTCATGATGGCGGTCGCTTTGCTGATGCTGATCGCCCTGTGGCTGCTGCTCAGGCACAGCCGCATCGGCCTGGTGATCCAGGCTTCGCTGACCCATCCCGAGATGGTCGAAGCCCTGGGCCACAACCTGCCCCGGGTGTGGATGCTGGTGTTCGGTGCCGGTACCGGGCTGGCGGGTCTGGCCGGGGTGATCGGTGGCAGCACCTTCGTGACCCAGCCCGGCATGGCGGCCGCGGTGGGCTCGTTGATCTTCGTTGTGGTGGTGGTCGGTGGCCTGGGATCGCTGTCGGGCGCCTTCCTGGCCTCGCTGCTCATCGGGCTGATCCAGACCTTCGCGGTCGGCCTCGACCACTCCCTGGTCAGTCTGGTTCAGCAGTTCGGCCTGCCGGTGAGCAGCGCCCTGCAAGCGAACGCGCTGCTCTCACTCAAACTCTCGCAGGTCGCACCCATCCTTCCTTACCTGCTCCTGGTGCTGATGCTGATCTTCAGGCCCCGGGGGCTGTTCGGTACCCGCGAGGCCTGACCGGCGATGTCCAGGCAGCTCCATCCGGCACAGCCCCAGAACGTCCGCCGCTGGGTCGTCTGGTCGCTTTTCGCGCTGATCTTGGCAATGGCTCCGGCGGTGTTCAACAGCAACCTCTCGGTGACCCTGCTGTCTCAGATGGGCATCGCCATCATCGCCTGCCTCTCGTATAACATCCTGTTCGGCCAGGGCGGCATGTTGAGTTTCGGGCACGCGGTCTACTCCGGGCTGGGCGCTTTCCTGTCCATCCATGCGCTGAACCGGGCGGCGGAGGGCAGTTTGCCGATCCCGGTCAGCCTCATTCCAGTCGTCGGAGGCCTCGCCGGTCTGGCCTTTGCCATGCTGTTCGGCTATACGACGACCCGCAAGGCTGGAACCGCCTTTGCCATGATCACGCTGGGCATGGGCGAGCTGGTCTTTGCCATCGCGCTGATGTTCACCGGCTTCTTCGGTGGCGAGTCGGGCATCGCGGGCAACCGGGTGGTGGGCGAGCCGTTCTTAGGCATCAGCTTCGGCCCGCCGATCCAGGTCTATTACCTGATCGCGGTCTACACCTTTGTTTGTGTGGCGCTGATGTTTGCCTTCACCGGCACACCGCTGGGCCGCATGCTCAACGCGGTGCGCGACAACCCCGAGCGGGTCGAGTTCATTGGCCACAACCCGCAGATGGTGCGCTACCTCGCGTTCATGATTTCGGGGTTTTTTGCCGGTGTGGCGGGCGGCCTGGGTGCGCTGAACTTCGAGATCGTCACGGCCGAAGTGTTGGGCGCGGCGCGTTCGGGCGGCTACCTGTTGTTCACCTTTCTGGGCGGCGCCACCGTCTTTTTCGGGCCCATCATCGGCGCTGTGCTGATGGTGCTGGCCAGCGTGCTGCTGTCGGAGCTGACCAAAGCCTGGCTGCTCTACCTGGGCCTGATCTTCCTGTTCATGGTGATGGTCGCCCCGGGCGGCCTGGCCGGCCTGATCATGATGAACCTGCGCGTGGCCAGGTTGGGCCGCTTGCGCGAGATCTGGGTGGCCTATCTGGCCCTGGGCAGCGCCGCGCTGGTCGCGCTGTCGGGAGCCGGTGCCATGGTCGAGATGACCTACCACCTGCAGCTCGATGCGGCCCTGGGCGACACCGTGCAGTACCTGGGCATGGAGTTGCATCCCAGCGCCTTGGCCAGCTGGTTCGGCGCCGCGTTTGTCGCGCTCACCGGCCTGGGCATTTTTGAACTGACCCGGCGGCCGTTCAGCCGGCAGTGGGCCATGCTGCAGACCGAGATCGAACAAGAAATCCAGCGCCGGGGGGACGAATGAGGGAGCGCCCATCCCCAGGCGGCGCGGCTCGGGAGGCGTTGCCGGCCCTGGAATTGAAGAACCTGCGCAAGAGTTTCGGCAAGACCGACATCGTCCGGGGTGTGGACCTCACGGTGAAGCCCGGCGAACGAGTGGCCATCATCGGTCCGAACGGCGCGGGCAAAACCACGCTGTTCAACCTGATCTCGGGCCGCACCGCGCCCAGTGGCGGTGAGGTGCTGCTCAACGGTCGGCGCATCGACGGCAAAAAGCCGTTCGAGATCCACCGCCTGGGACTCTCGCGCAGTTTCCAGATCACCCACATCTTTCCCAAGCTCAGCGTGTTCGACAACCTGCGCTGCAGCCTGCTCTGGAGCCTGGGCTACCGCTACACGCTGTTCCGCTTGCTGTCCGGCCTGCACGATGCCAACGACCGCACCCAGGCGCTGATGCAGCAGATCGGGCTTGACCACAAGCGCAACACCCTGGCCATGCACCTGAGCTACGCCGAGCAGCGGGCGCTGGAGATCGGCATCACCATCGGGGGCGGCTCCAGCGTCATCCTGCTGGACGAGCCCACCTCCGGCATGAGCCAGAGCGAAACCCGCCACTTCATGGAATTGATCCAGGAAGTGACCGTGGGCAAGACCTTGCTCACGGTGGAGCACGACATGGGCGTGGTGTTCGGCCTGGCCGACCGCATCGCGGTGCTGGTGCATGGCGAGCTGATCGCGTTTGACACACCCGAGGCGGTGCGGGCGAACCCGAAGGTGCAGGCGGCCTATCTCGGGTCGGTCCTGGCCGACGAACCAACCGCCTTCGTGAGCCGTTGAGAAGGCCTTCACCATGCTGAACGTTGACAAGCTCCACGCCTTTTATGGCAACAGCCATGTGTTGCACGGTGTGTCGTTCCAGGTGGGCCCGGGCGAGATCGTGACCCTGCTGGGGCGCAACGGATCGGGTCGCTCAACAACGGCCAAGGCCATCATGGGCCTGGTGGCTGGCCGGGGCAGCATCGAGTGGAAGGGCCAACCCATCCAGGGCAAACAACCGTTCGAGATCGCCCGCCTGGGCATTGGGTATGTGCCGGAGAACCGCGACATCTTCCCCAGGCTCACCGTCCACCAGAACCTGCTGCTGGGTCAGAAGGGCAGCGGCCAGGGCTCTCGCTGGGGCTTCGACGACGTTTACACGATGTTCCCGCGCCTCAAGGAGCGGCAGCACACTGAGGCCGGTGTGCTTTCGGGTGGGGAGCAGCAGATGCTCACGCTGTGCCGCACCCTGATGGGCGACCCCGAACTCGTCATCATCGACGAACCCACCGAAGGCCTGGCGCCCAGGCTCGTGGAGCAGGTGGGCGAGACCCTGCTGGCGCTCAAGTCGCGCGGCCTGTCGGTCTTGTTGATCGAGCAGAAGCTCCACATTGCGATGGCCATTGCCGACCGGGCCCTGGTGATGGGGCACGGCGCCATCGTGTTCCAGGGCACCCCGGATGGTCTCAGGGCCGATCCGGATGCACGCCGTGAGTGGCTTGAGGTGTGATGACCCGCTGGCGACAAGGGCCCCTTGTCGGGCCGAGCAAACGCCCTAGAATCGCACGACCGTTCTTTTTTCGACCTTCCCCGCACCCCACAGAGGAGCTTCCATGACCGCTGAGTACCAGGTCCAAGGCGATGTCGCCGTCATCACGCTGAACAACCCGCCGGTCAACGGCCTGGGCCTGTCCACCCGCCAGGCCATTGTCGACGGGCTGGAGAAGGCCGAGAACGACGCTGCGGTCAAGGCCATCGTGCTGACGGGCGCGGGCAAGGCCTTCTCGGGCGGTGCCGACATCCGCGAGTTCGGCTCGCCCAAGGCGATCCAGGAGCCCAACCTGCTGTCGGTCATCATCCGCGTCGAGAACACCACCAAGCCGGTCATTGCGGCGCTGCACAGCGTGGCCATGGGTGGCGGCCTGGAGCTGGCGCTGGGCGCCCACTACCGCATCGCAGCGCCGGGCTGCAACGTGGCCTTGCCGGAAGTGAAGCTCGGTCTGATCCCCGGCGCCGGTGGCACGCAGCGCCTGCCGCGCGTGCTGGGCGTCGAAGCCGCGCTGAACATGATCGTCAGCGGCGAGCCGGTCAAGAGCGAGATGCTGGCCCAGCTGCCGGGCCAGAAGCTGTTCGACAAGATGGCCGCCTCGCCCGAGTCGCTGGCCACCGAAGCTCTGGCCTTCGCCCGCGAGATGGCCGCCAAACACGCCGACGGCTCCGCCTTCCCGCTGGTGCGCAACCTGCCCTGCAAGCACAAGGACGGCGACGCCTACTTCCAGTTCGCGCGCAACATGGTCAAGGGCATGGCCAAGAACTTCCCGGCTCCGCCGAAGTGCGTGGACGCGGTCGAAGCCGCGACGAAGAAAAAG
>JALOSN010000062.1 GCA_025458415.1 Hydrogenophaga sp. | reverse complement strand
GCTGCGCCGTTCGGAGGAGCGCTTCTCCAAGGCCTTCAACTTCAGTCCGCTGAACATGACGATCACGCGGCTGGCGGACGGCAGCTTCGTTGAAGTCAATGACTCCGAGGACCGGGTGCAGGGGTTCACGCGGGAAGACCTGATGGGCAAAACGTCGCTGGACGCGGGGTCCTGGCTCACACCCGAAGACCGCGCGGCGTTTGTCGAGCTTCTGATGCACGACGGTCGCGTGCACGGCTACGACACCGTCATGCGGCACAAGGATGGCAGCCTGCGCCAGACCCGACTGTGGGCCGAGCTGATCGATGTGGACAACGAACCCTGCATCCTGTCCTGTACCGTCGACATCACGCAGGAAAAGCGGCGTGAACGGCAGCTGATCGACATGGCGCGCGGCATGTCGGGCTCTTCGGCCGAGGACTTCTTCCAGTCGCTGACCCGGCACATGGCCGACGTGATGGACGCCGAAATGACCACCATTGCCGAGCTGCTGCCCGACGGTCGCATGCACACGCTGGCCGTCTGGCTGGATGGAAAGCAGGTCAGGAACTACCGGTACCAGCCAGCCGGCACCCCCTGCGGCGCTGCCCTGCACCAGCGTGAACTCACCGTGTTCAGCGACAACCTGGATCGCCAGTTCGCCCATCATGCACCCCTGGTGAAGGGCGGCTTCATGGCCTATGTCGGCCAGCGCCTGCATGACGCGAACGGCCAGGCCATCGGCGTCATCAACGTGCTGTGGAAAAGGCCGATCGAGTTGCACCCGGACACCTGGGCCATGATGTCCATCTTTTCGGGCCGAGCCAATGCCGAGCTGCTGCGACTGGAGAGGGAGCGCGAGATCCGTGCCCTCAACGAATCGCTGGAACAGCGCGTTCAGAAGCGCACGGCCGACCTCGCCAAGCTGAATGCCGAGCTCGACTCGTTCGCGTACTCGGTGTCGCACGACCTGAAATCACCCCTTCGGTCGATCGACGGTTTCACCAGCCTGCTGATGGAACAGCTGGAGGACCGGCTGCGCCCGGACGAGACCGCCATGATGCAGCGCATCCTGGGCGCAACCGCTCGCATGTCGACACTGATCAGCGACTTGCTGGGTCTGGCACGGGTGAGCCAGGGAACGCTGGAGCGCCAGACCTTGGACCTGTCGGCACTGGCCCATGACATTCTGGACATCGAAGCGCATCGACACCCCGATCGCCGCATCGAGAGACGGATTGCACCCGGCTTGATGGTGTCTTGCGATCCGAGGCTGACCCGGATTGTTCTGGAGAACCTGCTGGGCAACGCCCTGAAGTACAGCCGGGCACGCGAGCTGACCGTCCTCGAATTCGGCCTGCGCGAACCGGACCTGCTGTTCCTGCGGGACAACGGTGTCGGATTCGACATGGCCTATAGCGACAAGCTGTTCAAGCCATTTCAGCGACTGCACATGCCCAGCGAGTTCGAAGGCACGGGTATCGGTCTGGCCACTGTGCGTCGCATCATCGACCGACACGGTGGCCACATCAGCGCGTGGGGAAGTCCGGACCAAGGGGCCGAGTTCCGGTTCACCTTCGGTCCGGCCAGCCTCGTCGGCCAGGGTCTGGCAAGCTCCGCCGACCCAAACGGATGGTCGGGCGCGGAGGAGCCGAGATGAGCGAACGCCCGTCCTCCACCCTGAGCGAACCGCCAACCCTGTCGGTGGCGGTGGGCCAGTACCAGGACCAGGCGCTGGCCATGGTGCTGCTGACCGCCAGTGTGGCCACCTCGCTGACCACAGCGGGCATCTTCATGCGCGAAGGCCTGGGCACCACCACCCAGGTGGCACTGGCACTGTCAGTGGCATTGTGGTCGCTGTGGCCGTTGTACCGTTCGCGTCACCGGCGCTGGGTGGCCTACCTGCTGATCGTGGCGCTGTGGAGCGGATCGGTCGGCGCCATCCTGGCACAGGGCTCCGTTCGCAGCGGCGGCAGTCTGGCCATGCTGGCCACCCTGGTGCTGGCCGGCAGCTTCCTTCAGCGCACGGCCACACTGGTGGTTGCGGGAATCAGCCTCACCGCGCTGGCCGTCATCAATCTGCTGGAGCAGGCGGACAAGCTCACCGGCCATCTGCCGCCGGTGGATTTTGCCGTGTGGGCGCTGCAGGCCACCTGCATCGTGACCACCCTGGTCAGCCTTCTGTACAGCCGTTTTCGCCTGCTGGAAGCCTTCCGGGACCAGAAGGGGGCCTACGACCTGGCGGTGGCCGCCGAGCGCGACATGCGGGCCAGCCAGGAACGGTTCCTGTCGCTGTTCGAGAACAACCCGGCGGCCACCCTGGTGCTCAGCCTGGACACCCGACTCGTGGTCAACGCCAACGTGGCGCTCAAGAAGCTGCTGGGTTACGCGCCCGAGCAGCTGCTGGGGAACGAACCGCCGCAGTTCTGGACCAACCCGTCGGAGCACCTGGCCTTCCGGGCCATGCTCAAGGCACAGGGCCGTGTCGTCAATCTGCGCGCCAGCCTGCGTAAACAGGATGGCTCGCTGATCGACGCGGTCGTCTTTGCCAACGTGGTGCAGCAGGATCACGAGAGGCTGCTCATGATCATGGCGCTGGACGTGAGTGCGGAAGAACGATCGAGGCAGGAGCTGAAGCTGTCCGAGGAGCGCTTCTCCAAGGCCTTCAACTTCAGTCCGCTGGGCATGACCATCACGCGCCTGTCCGACGGGCTGTTCGTCGAGGCCAACGCGGCCAACGAGCGTGTCATCGGGTGGTCGCAGCACGATCTGCGCGGCCGGACATCGCTGGACGTGGGTGTGTGGCTGAACGCGCAGGACCGCAACGACTATGTGTCGACCCTACAGCGTGACGGGCGGCTGCAGGGATACGAAACCCGCATGCGCAGCAAGCGCGGCGAGGTGGTGCCGGTCAGGGTCTGGGCCGAGCTGATACACATTGCAGACGAGTACTGCGCGCTGTCCTTCACCCTGAATGTGGCCGAAGAAAAGCGCCGGCAGGAAACCCTGATCAACCTCGCAGAAGGTGTGTCCTTGCACACCGGCGAGGCCTTCTTCCTGTCGCTGGCCGAACACCTGGCCTCAGCGGCCGGAGCCCAGGGCGTGGTTGTGGCCGAGCTGTCCGGACCGCAGGAAGCCGACACACTGGCTTTGTTGTGCGAAGGCCAGCTGCAGCCCAACCGCCCGCTTTCGCTGACCCATACCACCTACAGCCGCCTGATTGGCACCAATGAGCTGGTGGTGATGGACCTGCGCAACAGCCAGCTGATCCAGAGCACGCCACCCTTCGATCCGGACCACGTCGGCTCGCTCGCGGGCCTGGCCCTGCGCGACCCCGACGGCGCGGTGATCGGCCTGCTGGCCGTGATCTGGAGCGAGCGTGTCGACCCGGGCGAGGAGTCGCGCGCCCTGCTCCAGATTTTTGCCAGCCGCTGCAATGCCGAAATGCTGAGACTGCAGCGCGACCGCGAGATACGCAGGCTGCAGGCCACGCTGGAACAACGGGTGCAGGAGCGCACGGAGCAGCTGCAATACCTGAACAGGGAGCTGGAGACCTTTTCCTACTCGGTCTCGCATGACCTCAAGTCGCCGCTGCGCTCGATCGACGGTTTCATGCACGTGCTGCAGGAGCAACTGGCCGGCAAGACGACGGAACAGGACGATGAGCTGATCCAGCGGGTGATGGGCTCGGTGACACGCATGAACAGCCTCATCAACGATCTGCTGTCGCTGGCCAGGGTGAGCCAGGGCATGTTGCAACGCACGCGGGTGAACCTCAGCGAGCTGGTGATGGACGTGGTGCGGCGCGAACGGGACCGCGACCCGACTCGGAATGTGGAGGTGCGCATCGAGCCCGGTCTGATGGCCAACTGCGATCCGCGCATGGCGCACATCGTGCTGGAGAACCTGATCGGCAACGCCTGGAAGTACAGCCGGAATACCGAACACGCCTGCGTGGAATTCGGCCCGTGCCGCGACGACGAGACCGGCGTATCCGGCTTCTACGTCCGGGACAACGGGGCCGGCTTCGACATGACCAGGGCCGATCGGCTGTTCAAGCCCTTCACCCGCCTGCACACCAGCGCGGAGTTCGAGGGTTCGGGTATCGGGCTGGCCACCGTGCGACGCATCATCGAGCGCCACGGCGGGCAGATCAAGGGTGAAGGCCGTCCGGGTCAGGGCGCCCAGTTCTGCTTCAGCTTCGGCACCGAAACCGCGTGAGCCCGGACGCTCAGTGGCTGTGCGCCAGCCCGCTGACCAGCGTCACCAGCCCGATGCCCCCCAGCAGCCAGAGCACCTGGGCGGCAGTCTCGCGCAGGCTCAGTCTCTTTTGCAGCTGCGGGATCAGATCGGCCAGGGCGACGTAGACGAAGCTGCTCGACGCGGCCACCAGGAAATAGGGCAGCCAGTCGTCCAGGCGGCTGAGCAGCAGGTAGCCCACCAGACCTCCCAGTGCGGTCACGGTGCCGGCCATCGACACCTTGACCAGCGCAGCGCGCGCCGTGCCGGATGTCTGGCGCAGCACCACCAGATCGCCCATGTGGTGGGGCACTTCGTGCGCGAGCACCGCCAGTGCGGCCACCACACCCAGGCGCAGGTCGGCCACAAAGGCCGAGGCAATCAGGATGCCGTCACCAAAGGCATGCACGCTGTCGCCCGCCAGCACGGCCCAGCCACCCGAGCGCCGTTCATCCGGGTGATGGCCATGGCCGTGGTGGTGGTCATGGACATGGCCGTGCTGCGCATCATGGTGGTCATGTTCGGCCACCGACCCATGGTGGTGCTCGTGCCCGTGGTGCCAGAGTTCGGCCTTGTCCAGCAGGAAAAAGAAGACCAGGCCAGCCAGCAGCAGGGCAAACAGTTCGTGCGCGCCCGCAGCGCTCTCAAAGGCTTCGGGCAGCAGGTGCATGAAGGCCGTGGCCATCAGGGCACCGGCCGCCAGGCTGAGCATGTGCTGGGTGAACCTCGCCAGCATGGCAAAGCTCAGGAAAGCGGCCAGCCAGACGCTGCCCACGCCCGCGGCCACGGTTCCGATCAGTATCGCAATCAGGGTCATGTCAACCAATCCAACAGACCACCGCTGCACGGCGGCCACACAAAAAAGGGGCCGCATGATGCGACCCCGCTGCGCTGGTGACCCGACCGCCCGACCGGATCAGGCCACCCCGTGTTGCCTGAACCAGTCCAAAGCCCTTTTCCAGCCGTCTTCCGCCGCCTCGCGGCGGAAACTGGGCCGGTAGTCGGCGTGAAAAGCATGGGGTGCATCCGGATAGACCACAAAGGTCGAGGCACGGGCTGCGGCATTGCCAGCCGCCAGCGCAGCCTTCATCTTATCAACCGTGTCAAGCGGAATGCCAGTGTCGGCGCCGCCATACAGCCCCTTGACCGGACCATGCAGCCGACCGGCCACATCGACCGGGTGCCGGGGCGTGAGCTCGTTGACAGGTCCGACCAATCGGCCGTACCACGCCACGCCTGCCCTGACCGCCGGGTTGTGCGCGGCATACAGCCAGGTCTTGCGGCCACCCCAGCAGAACCCGGTCACGCCCAGTCGGCCGGTGTCACCCCCGTTGGCGGCCGCCCATTTGACGGTGGCATCCAGGTCGCCCATCACCTGGGCATCGGGGACCTTGGAGATGACCTCGGCGATCAGCTTGGCCATTTCGCCGTAGCTTTGCGCGTCGCCCTGGCGCACGAACAGTTCGGGTGCGATGGCCAGGTACCCGGCGCGGGCCAGGCGCCGCGCGGTGTCGGCAATGTATTCGTGCACGCCGAAAATCTCCGACAGCACCAGCACCACCGGCAGCCCCGTCTTGCCGGCCGGTGCCGCACGGTAGGCCGGCATGGAAAAGCCGTTGACGTCGATCATCACCTCGCCGACGGTCAGTCCGTCCGACGGCGTCTTGATGGCCGTCTGCGCCATCAGGGGCGCCGCCGCGGCGGCGTAGCCCACACCGAGTGCCGCCTTCAGGGCGGTTCGGCGGGTACTGCCGTTTTCCGTGGTGCTACCGGGCAGCAGCGCCGAGAGATCCTGTTGCTGTGCATCGTTGAGCATGGCGTTTGTCTCCTGTTGTGAACGAAAAGCTGGAAGAGCTGAAAACCGTGCCAAAGTTCAAGCGATGCTCAGGCGTGTGTACCGATGCACGCGGGCCTAGTGCGCCTGGTCCCAGTTGGCACCGGCGCCCACCTCGGCCAGCAGCGGCACCTTGAGCGTGGCCACACCCGCCATCAGCCGGGGAATCTCGGTGCGCAGCCAGTCCAGTTCGGCTTCGGGTACCTCGAACACCAGTTCGTCGTGGACCTGCATGATCATTTTGGTGGCC
>JALOSN010000061.1 GCA_025458415.1 Hydrogenophaga sp. | reverse complement strand
TTCATCCACAACGTGGTCTACGAGAGCTACCTCAAGGATCACCCGGCGCCCGAGGACTGCGAGTTCTACATGTGCGGCCCGCCCATGATGAATGCCTCGGTCATCAAGATGCTCAAGGACCTGGGTGTTGAAGACGAACACATCATGCTGGACGACTTCGGCGGTTGAGCCGCCGGGACAGAGCCTGTCCATGCACCGTCGCCGGGCGGTCAGTTGGCTGGCTCTGATGCCGCTGGCTGCGGCGGCGGGCCTCGGTGGCTGTGCCCGCCAGCAGCCCTACCAGCAGTTCGAGGGCGCGACCATGGGTACGCGCTACCACGTGCGGTTCCGCCCGCCCGCCCGCTCCTTCGATGCCGCCGCCTTGCAGAGGGCCGTCGATGCCCGCCTGGAGGCACTCAACGCCAGCCTCTCGACCTACCGCACCGATTCGCTGATCACGGCCTTCAATGACGCCCCGGTGGGCCAGCTCGTGCCGGCAGATGCCGATTTCGAGCACATGCTGGCTCTTTCTCGGCAGGTGCACCACGCCAGCGCAGGCGCTTTCGACCCGACGGTGGGCGCGCTGGTCAATCTCTGGGGTTTTGGTTGGCCCAAACCCCGGGACCCTCTGACACGTTTGCCCGACCCGGCTGCCATCGAGGCTGCGCGCGCACGGTTCGATGCGGTTGAACAGCCTGGCGCCGGTCAGCTCCTCAAGCGTGAGCCGCTGCGGCTGGATTTCTCCGCCATCGCCAAGGGCTATGGTGTCGACCTGATCGCCGAGGTCATCCGTTCACATGGGGTGGAACACTTCATGGCCGAGATCGGGGGTGAAGTGGCCACTCGGGGGGAGGGCCCGGCCGGTGGGCCGTGGCGTATCGGTATCGAGGCGCCAGACCTGGTGGTCAGCGGACGTATCCTGGCACGGGTCAAGTTGGGCGAAGGCGCCCTGGCGACCTCGGGTAACTACCGCAATTTCTTCGAGCTGGAAGGGCGGCGCTTTTCCCATGTGATCGATCCGGTCACCGGTTATCCGGTGGCCCGGCCACCGGTTTCGGTGAGCGTGATCGCGCCCAATGTGGCCCTGGCCGATGCCTGGGCCACCGCCTTCATGGTGCTGGACGAGGAGCGTGGCCTGGCCATCGCCGAACAGAACCAGCTGGCGGTCTTCTGGGTCTACGACGACAATGGGGGGCGCCGCACGCGGCTGAGCAGCCGCATGCAGCCCTATCTGGACATGGTGCAGCCCTGACCGCTGCCGGAAAGACAACGATGGAAATCCTGCTGGCCCTGCTGCTGTTCCTGGCCTTTTTCGGCGCGCTGGCGCTCGGCCTGATCCTGCGCGGCAAGCCGCTGCAAGGTTCCTGTGGCGGAGCAGCCGCGCTGATGGGGGAGAAGCAGTGTGGGGTGTGTGGCCGCGACCCCAACACCTGCGAACGCAAGCAGGGTGAGCAGAAGGTGCTGGCCGTGCTCAGGGGCAGCAAGCCAAGCTGATCCGGTGAGCCGTCCTGTCGCCGGGCGCACGACCCGGTCGAAGGTGGTCGCGGGCGGACTTCAGCCGGCCTTGTGGCGGAAGTTGCACTGGGCTGATACGGCGCACCGGCCACAGAGGGGTTTGCGCGCCTGGCACACGTAGCGACCATGCAGGATCAACCAGTGGTGAGCGTCCACCAGATACCTGGCGGGTATCCGTTTGAGCAAGGCCTGTTCCACCGCCAGCGGGGTCTTGCCCATCGCCAGCCCGGTCCGGTTGCCGACCCTGAATATGTGGGTGTCCACCGCCATGGTCGGTTGGCCGAAGGCCACGTTCAGCACCACGTTGGCTGTTTTGCGGCCCACCCCTGGCAGCGCTTCCAGCGCCTCGCGTGAGCGCGGCACCTCGCCACCGTGGCGCTCCACCAGCAGGCGGCAGGTCTCCATCAGGTGCTTGGCCTTGCTGCGGTACAGGCCGATGGTCTTGATGTAGGACTCCAGCCCGTCCAGGCCCAGCGCCAGGATCTTGTGCGGTGTGTTGGCCACGGGAAACAGTCGGCGTGTGGCTTTGTTGACCCCCACGTCGGTGGCCTGTGCCGACAGCAGAACGGCCGTCAGCAGCTCGAACACACTGGTGTACTCCAGTTCGGTCACCGGTTGCGGGTTGGCCGCCTGCAGGGTGGCGAAAAAGGCCTCGATCTGGGCCGGGGTCATGGGCTTTGCGTCTGGCATGGCCGTCGTGGGATCGGGTGGGACAGGCTGCCAGTCTAGCCGCGCCAACATCGCACAAATCCTGCGTGCCGAATTGGCGACAATGCCGCATCGCCGAAATTCTTGAACCGAACACGGACACCACCATGCCCTTTTCAATGCCTTTTGCCGACCGCCTCAACAACGTCGAGACCTCCGCCATCCGCGAATTGTTCAAGCTGCTGGGCAAGCCTGGCATCATCAGCTTCGCTGGCGGCTTTCCCGACAGCGCCCTGTTCGATGTGGAGGGCATCCGCGAGGCAGTCAACCATGCGCTGACCGAGGAGGCCGGTGCTGCCCTGCAGTATGGTGCCACCGAGGGCTACCAGCCCTTGCGCGAGCAGCTGGCGACCTTCATGGCCAGCAAGGGCAACCAGGGGGTGTCGCCAGACGACCTGATCGTCACCACCGGCAGCCAGCAGGCCCTGGATCTGCTGGGCAAGACACTGGTGTCACCCGGCGACAAGGTGATTGTCGAGGGGCCCACCTTCCTGGCCACCATCCAGTGCTTTCGCCTGTACGGTGCCGAGCTGGTCACCGCGCCGGTCGATGGTGAGGGCGTGCAGACCGACGCGCTGGAGCGGCTGATCGTCGAGCACCAACCCAGGTTCGTCTACCTGATACCCACCTTTGGCAACCCCAGCGGGGCCATGCTCAGCCTGGAGCGGCGCAAGCGGGTGCTGGAGCTGGCCGTGCAGCACGATGTGCTCATTGTCGAGGACGACCCGTATGGCGACCTGTACTTCGGTGAAGCTCCGCCGCCCAGCCTGCTTGCGCTCTCAGGCCAGGTGCAGGGCAGCCGCGACCGACTGGTGCATTGCGGCAGCCTGAGCAAGGTGCTGTCCCCCGGTCTGCGCGTGGGATGGATGGTGGCACCGTCGGAACTGCTGGCCAAGGCGACCATGTGCAAACAGTTCAGCGATGCCCACACCAGCACCTTCGCGCAGGCCACTGCAGCACAATACCTCAAGGCCGGTCGCATGCCCGGCACCCTGGCCAAGGTGCGCGCTGTCTATGCCGAGCGGGCCGCCGCCATGGGTGATGCGCTCCGCAGTGACCTGGGCGATGCGATCAGCTTTGTGCAACCGCAGGGTGGCCTGTTTGTGTGGGCCCGTCTGACGGGTGCTGGCGGCAAGGTGGCTGACGGCGCTGAGCTGGCCCGACGGGCGATCGAGCAGGGCGTGGCCTTTGTGCCGGGAGCGCCCTTCTATGCAAGCCAGCCGGACCATGCCACGCTGCGCCTGAGCTTCGCCACCGTGGGTGTGGACCGCATCCGTGAAGGGGTGGGACGGCTGGCCAGGGCCGTGTGACCCTCAGCTGGCCTGACCGCAGCCGACCCGTTCGACCCGGGTCGAGCCCATCACCGTCACCCCTTTGTTCTCGGGGTTGTTGCCGAGCACGGTGGTGCCGTCGGAGGTCAGTGCCAGCCGGGCATCGCAGTGGACCTTGATTTCCATGCCGCCCATCACATTGACGGTGGTGCGCATGCAGTACCAGCCCCGAGGGTTGAGCAACTCGATCCGGCTGCCACCCATCACGTTGACGCCCGGGTTGATCAGCACCAGGGCCGGTTCGGCCGTCACCTGGTTGTCCACCGTGTCCTGGCCGATACCGAACACCTTCACCGACGTCGACAGGGTCCGGTAGGCGGGGTTGTTGCCAAACGGGTGCTTGCCCCATGCCTTGAGGCAGGCCGCGATGCTGCTGTTGGTTTCGTCGCTCTGGGCTCGAGCGGTGGCCGGTGCAAGCATGCATGCCAAGACCAGCAGCAGCGCAACTGGCAGTGCCTTTGAAACGAAACGGGCGTGCATGATGGTGTCTCCAGGAAACAGGGATCTGCGTGGGTGGTTTGCCCGGCCAGCATAGCATCTGCCCTGTCCTTTCGGACACCGGCCGACGACGCCAGACGCAGGTGAAGCGCGCGTCAGTGGGCAATGGTGGCCAAGGCCTGCATGTCATCGTGATGCAGCACGCGCAGCCCGGTTGCTGCCGCTGTCGGCCCTGCCAGCTGCCGCACCTGGCGGACGATGGCGCGTGCGACGGTGGTCACCGCGATGCCACGGTAGCGGGTGAATGGGCCGACCAGAGCCGCATTGAGCATGGGCATGACGCGGCCAGCAAGCGACTCGCCCAGGCGGAACTCGTCCCGTTGGCCCAGCAACAACCCGGGCTGGAAGACGACGAGACTCTCAAAGTGCAGTGCCTTGAGGGCGTCTTCCAGCTGACCCTTGACCCGGCTGTAGAACACCGGTGCATCCGCACGTGCACCCAGGGCCGACATCAGCAGGAAATGGCGAGCACCGCCCGCCCGGGCCAGCTGCGCCACGTGCAAGGGGTAATCGTGATCCACCCGACGGAAGGCGTCCCGGCTTCCGGCCTTCCTGATGGTCGTGCCCAGGCAGCTGACCACGGCATCCACGTCGAACAGTTCAGGCCGGCCTGCCAGCTGTTCGAAGTCCACCACCGGGGCGAGAAGCCTGGCGTGGGTCAGCGCCAAAGTCGAACGCACCGGCGCCACCACCGAGGTGACCTCCGGGGCATCCAGCAGGCCTTGAAGGACTTCACGACCGGTCACGCCCGAGGCGCCGAGCAGCATGACCTTCATGGGCCCATCCGGCGATTGGCGGTCATGACAGCACACCCAGCGCAAACGGCAGGCTCGCCAGGCCGAGCAGGGTCGACAAGGTGACCAGGCCGGCCACATAGGCGCCGTTGTAGGCCAGCACATAGCAGCTGGAGGCGGTGGGCACCGCCGAGAACATCAGCAGGATGGCGGTCTGGGTGGGGTCCAGGCCGAACAGACGAGAGAGCCCCAGCGCCATCAGTGGCATGCCCAGGTGCTTGATGCCCAGAACGGAAACGCCCAGGGTCTTGGCCTGCGCCAGGCTGCCGAACTGCATGCCGGCCCCCGCAGCCATCAGGCCCAGCGCCAGCGAGGCCTGGCCGACGCGGCTGACGCTGGGTTCCAGCCAGCCCGGGATGGCGAAACCGGCGAGGTTGGCAAGAAGGCCGCTGGCGGTCGCGATGATCAACGGGTTGCGCAGCAGCTCGCGAACGAAGCCATGACCACCGTGCCGCGCCATGGGCCAGACCGCCCCGACGTTGAACAGGGGGACGCAGACACCGATGATGACGGCGATCATGAGCAGGCCCTGGGCGCCAGCCATCCGATCGGCCACGGCCAGCGCGATGAAGGAATTGAAGCGGAACCCCACCTGCGCACTGGCCGCGTGCAGCCGACGGTCCACATGGCGGCCCAGCCAGGGCCAATGCGGAATGCTGTAGTTGAGCAGGATGGCCGCGACACCCAGGCTGAGCGCGGCACCCACCAGGCTGGAGGCGGCGGCCAGGTCCAACGGACTGCGCAAAACAGCCTGGAACAGCAGCACCGGGAACAGCACGTAGTAGACCAGTCGTTCGACCTGTCCCCAGACCCCCCGGTCCAGGGCGGTGAAGCGGCACAGCAGGTAGCCGAACAGGATGAGCGAGAAGTCCGGGAAAAGCAGTTCGGCGAAGTTCACTGCTGGAGCATATCAAGGCCGAGCCGGCTCAGCGTTGACCGTTCGTGCCGGCCCGTTCACAAGCCGTCAGTTCGGTGACACCGCCGTCGCTGGCCAACCAGTGTGAAAGGGGACGGCAGCCTTGCAGCAAATCGCAGCGTTGGTAGTCAGGCACAAAGGCCGAGCGGCTCAGCACCAGCCTGTCGGGGGAGGCCTGTGTCGGTGTGTAGTGGTACCACCCATGGACCAGCCGCGCGTCGGGCGGTGGCTCCATGCCCGCGGCCGAACCGCGCACACGGGCCGCCACGGCGTGCAGGATGGCTGTGCCCGGCTGGCTGCCGTGGCGCACCTCGTAGTCTTCTTCCCAGCGCTGCCGCTCGATGGAGTGGGTCCACGCCAGGGTGAAGCGTTCTCCGGGGATGAACACGGCCCCCTGGTGGGGCGTGCCTGGCAGGCTCAGGCAGATGCCCAGCAGGAGGGGTGCCGTGCTCATGCAGGGTGGCCCCTGGCCCGTTCACTGGGGGGCCAGCATGGTGCGCTGGCGGCGTGCGCGCCAGCCATGCCAGACCAGAAACAGGGCGATGGCACCGAGGCCGATTTCGTCGGTCAGCGGCAGGGCCACCACCAGGAAGCTGGCCGCCACGATGGCAAAGATGCGCTCGAACCAGTTCAGTGGCGCGAACAGGAAGCCGATGGCGCCGGCCCCCCACATGCCGATGGCCAGCAGGGCCTTGAACACGATATAGGTCACATCGGTCCAGTCACCGCTCTGCAGCATGAGGGCAGGGCTGTACACCGCCATGTAGGGAACGATGAAGCCGGCAATGGCCACGCGCAGTGCCTGGATGCTGATCTTCAAACCCTTTTCCCGCGCGATCGGCGCGGCAGCAAAGCAGGCCAGCGCCACCGGCGGTGTCAGGTCGGCCATGATGCCGAAATAGAACACAAACATGTGCGAGACGATCAGCGGCACGCCCAGTTCCAGCAACACCGGTGCCGCCAGCGAGCTGGTGATGATGTAGTTGGGGATGGTGGGAATGCCCATGCCGAGCACCAGGCACGTGAGCATCGTCAGGAACAGGGCCAGGAACAGGCTGTCGCGCCCGATGGCAATGATGTGGCCGCCCATTTCGGCGGCGACACCGGTGAGGTTGATGGTGCCGATGATGACACCGACCAGCGCGCAGGCAATGGCCACCGGCAGTGCATGGCGGGCACCATCCACCAGAGCCTGGATGGCCAGTCTGCGTGTGTCACCGCCGACGCGGCGGATGTAGGTCAGGGCGACCAGCACCAGGGTGACGACGAAGAAGGTCGCCACGCCGAACTGCAGGAACCCGGCGCAGGCAAAACCCAGCAGCACCCAGAACAGACCCCGCAGGGCCAGGCCCTTGACCCCGGAAATCACGGCGGCGCCGAAAATCAGGATGACGGTCAGGCCCAGGCCGACCGTGCCGGAAAACAGCGGGGTGTAGCCCGAGAACAGCAGGGCCACCAGGCCGGCCAACGGCAGCAGCAGATACCAACGCTCACGCACCGCGGTCCAGGGGTTCGGGCATTCCTCCTTGGGCAGGCCGGTCAGGCCACGTCGGCCTGCCTCCAGGTGCACCATCCAGAACGCGGTGACGAAGTACAGGATGGCGGGAATGACGGCGGCCTTCACGATGGCCAGGTAAGGCACGTTGATGGTCTCGGCCATGATGAAGGCCACCGCCCCCATGACCGGCGGCATGATCTGGCCGCCCATGCTGGATGTCGCTTCGACACCGCCCGCAAAGGCCGGGCTGTAACCGAAGCGTTTCATCAGCGGAATGGTGAACTGGCCCGTGGTGACCACGTTGGCCACGCCCGAGCCGTTGATGGTGCCCATCAGACCCGAGGAGATGACCGACACCTTGGCCGGTCCCCCGCGCGTGTGACCGACCGTCCCCATGGCGAAGTCGTTGAACAGCCGGATCATACCGGCCTGCTCCAGGAAGGCGCCGAACAGGATGAACAGGAAGATGAAGGTCGAGGAGACGTAGGTGGGTGTGCCGTAAATGCCCTCGGTCCCGAAACTCAGCTGAGCCACGATCTGGTCCAGGCCATAGCCGCGGTGCGCCAGATTCCCCGGAAGGTGCTGGCCGAACACCGCATAGGCCAGAAAGATGCCGCAGATGACCGGCAGTCCCCAGCCCATGACGCGGCGAGCGGCCTCGAACACCAGCACCAGCAGGATGATGCCGATCACCCAGTCCGCCTGCGTCAGCTCGCCCGCCCGCACGGTCAGGTCGGCCTCGAAGACCCACTGGTAAAGCCCGCTGGCCAAACCGGCCAGGCCCAGCAACCAGCCCAGGGCCCTCCAGAATGCGTTGCGCCCGTCCATGGGCGGAAACAGCACGAAGATCATCAAGAGCACAAAACCGACGTGGATGGCCCGGATGACCTGGCTGGACAGGGGGTGGAAAGAGGCCATCCAGATCTGGTAGGCCGAGAAGGCAATGGCGATCCAGAAAATGGCAGAGCCCGGACGGATGGCCGAGTGGTTCGATGCAGCTTCGGTGGTGCCTGGGTTGTGTTCGTTCATCGGAGCCTCGGTGAATGACTCGGGACGCAAAGGACCCGTCACGCGGCGGTGCGCGCTAACACAAAGGCCCCGTGCATGTGCCGGGGCCCCGCGGGTGCCGGCCTTTGGCCGACAGGGGCCGGGCGCCGCTTAAGCGGAACCCGGCCTGACATCACTTGATCAGGCCGATTTCCTTGTAGTAGCGTTCGGCACCCGGGTGCAGGGGCACGGGCATGCCCTTGATGGCATTCTCGCGTTTGATGGCCTTGGCTGCGTTGTGGGCCGCGTACAGGGTGTCGATGTTGTCATACATGGCCTTGGTCATGCGGTAGACCACGTCGTCGGGCACCCCGCTGTGGGTGACCAGGAAGTTGGGGATGGCGGCGGTGGCCACGTCCGTGGTCTGGCCCGTGTAGGTGTTGGCCGGAATCACGGACGGCTGGTAGGCGGCATCGCCCACCTTGGCAACCACGTCTGCCGGCACCGGGATCACCACGATCTTGACGGCGGTGGCCAGGTCGCGGATGGACGCCACGCCCAGGCCAGCCGACTGCAGCGTGGCATCGAGCTGGCGGTTCTTCATCAATTCGACCGATTCGCCGAAGGGCAGGTACTCGACCTTGGCCAGGTCCTGGTAGCTCAGGCCAGCGGCCTTGAAGATGGCGCGGGCGTTGAGCTCGGTGCCCGAGCGTGCAGCGCCGACCGACACGCGCTTGCCCTTGAGGTCGGCCAGGGTCTTGATGCCGGAGTCGGCACTGGCAACGATCTGGATGTAGTTGTTGTAGGTACCCGAGAGGCCACGCAGCTTGTCCAGCTTGCTGTTGAACCCGGCCTCGGCATTGCCGTTCCAGGCGTCCGACAGGGCATCGGCCAGGGTCAGGGCCAGTTCGCCCCGGCCAGCCTGCAGCAGATTGAGGTTTTCGGCCGAAGCGCGGGTGACCTGGGCGGTCGAGCGCACGTTGGGAATGTCCTTGGCGAAGATCTGCGACAGGGCGACACCCAGCGGGTAGTACACGCCGCTCTGGCCACCGGTCAGGACGTTGATGAACTGCTGTTGCTGCGCCACCGCGGCACCGGACAACACGGCCGCGCTCAGCGCAAGACCCACACCAATTTTCTGTAGCAAACGCATCGACAGTCTCCTGTAATGGTGAAAGACAAGCGGGCAGAATAACGCAAGTCCCGCCCTGGCACCCCCCGGTATTTGCGTACCCGATGGGGTGGGTTTTCCCCGAGGAAGACGATCTGACCATGCCCCCTGCGGCCGATGCATTCACCGATGCGCTGAACACGTTCATCGACGCTCTCTGGCTTGAGGAGGGCCTGTCGCGCAACACACTGGACGCCTACCGCCGCGACCTGGCCCAGCTGGGTGCCTGGCTCGGCCAGCGCGGGGTGGCGCTGGACGCCGCGAGCGAGGCGGACCTGAACGCCTATTTCGCGGCCCGACATGGCCGCACCCGGGCCACCACCGCGAACCGGCGGCTGACCGTCTTTCGCCGCTACTACCGCTGGGCCCTGCGCGAGCGGCGCATCAGCGTCGACCCCACGCTGCGTTTGCTGGCGGCGCGTCAGCCCTTGCGCGTCCCCAAGACCCTGACCGAAGGCCAGGTGGAGGCGCTCCTGGCGGCTCCTGACGCGGAGACGGCCCTGGGCATCCGGGACCGCAGCATGCTGGAGCTCATGTACGCCAGCGGCCTGCGGGTGAGCGAGCTGGTGACCCTCAAGGCCTGGCACGTCGACCGCGCCGCGCAGGTGCTGCGCATCACCGGCAAGGGTGGCAACGAACGCCTGGTTCCCTTTGGCGAGGTCGCCGGGCAATGGCTGCACCGCTACCTGACCGAGGCACGCCCGGAAATCCTGGGGGGGCAGGCCAGCGAAGACCTGTTCGTCACCGCCCGCGGCGTCAAGGCCGGGCGGGCGATGAGTCGCGTGATGTTCTGGAGCCTGGTCAAACGCTATGCCCTTCAGGCCGGCATCCGGACATCGATATCTCCCCACACGCTGCGCCACGCCTTTGCCACCCACCTGCTCAACCACGGTGCCGACCTGCGGGTGGTGCAGATGCTGCTGGGACACGCCGACATTTCGACCACCACCATTTACACCCATGTGGCGCGCGAGCGCCTGAAGAACATCGTTGCCCGGCACCACCCCAGAGGATGAGGGCGTTCGGACTTCAGAGCGGCTTGAGTACCAGTCCGATGCGCAGTCCTTGGGTGGTCACGGTGATGCTGCCGGGCTGCATGTTCAGTGCATCGGCCATGGCCAGATCCTTGGGACTGAGCTGGTGCAACACCACCTCCTGCAGGAACTGCTGGCCGATCAGCGGCGCGTAGGTGTTGAGCATGTCCACGACGCCTGGCTGCAGCGTCGGGAAACGCAGCCGGTTCAGGCGCAGCTGGTGGGCGCGGATGGTGCGATCCCGCGGCTCGTAGCGCAGCGCAAAGTCGAGGTCGAAGTTGCCTCGGTGACTCCGGTTGAGCGCAGGCCCGGCCGCCAGCACCTCCATGTCGGCGGCCAGCCGGTTCTGCTCGGGCAACAGCCGCAGCCGGGGAACCTGGACATCGAGATTGAGCAGACCGGGCACCGGATAGCGCAGCGGAAAGCGGCGGGCCATCGACTGTTGCAGCACGGCCTCGGGTACGTTGTAGCCGGGTGGCTGGTTCTCGTCTGCATTGTCCGTGTCGGACGTGGCCCAGCCGGGCCGGCCGAGCACCAGAGCACTCAGCACAAGGGCCCAACGGCGGCGATCCATGCGGGTCATCCGATGCAGGCTGCAGGGCGATGGCATAGGGGTTGGCGCTTCATTCGTCCAGCACCCTGACCTTGACGCTCCTGCCCTTGATGCGCCCGGCATTGAGGCGGCTGGCGACCTGCCGGGCTATGTCGCGGTCAACGGCCACATAGGTGGACCATTCGTTCACATTGATCTTGCCGACCTGCTCACGCCTGTAGCCGAGGTCGGCCGTCAGGGC
>JALOSN010000060.1 GCA_025458415.1 Hydrogenophaga sp. | reverse complement strand
AGCGGGCGAAGGATGTTGGCCCGGTTGCCACTGAGGTGGTAGGTGCTGACCCAGTCCACACAGAGCTTCTTCAACTCCACCGAAAGCACCGACAGGTCGGATGCCGATTGCAGTTGTTCGAGGAGGCGGCCTTCGACATCGGTGCCGTCGCTGTAGGCGATGCCCGTGAAATCGGGGCGGCGCCAGATGTCATGTGCTTCGTCGAACTGGTAGGGCGGGTCGAGTGAAAGGCGCATGGTCAAACCGAAGAGAGGGTCATGCCGAGCTTCAGATTGCATAGGCCGAAGAAACCCGGGTCGGGGTGGACGGAGAAATGGATGGCGTCGTAGCGACGGTCGTGGGGAACCAGTTCGCCGTTTTGCAGGCTCGCTGCGCCCAAGGACACGAAGTATTCGCCCGGCGCGAGCAGGCATTCGAACTCGGCGGTCAGCCGAAGGCACTCGCCCGCCCGCCAGATCCGGGAGTCGCTGCATGGGGCCTGCTTGTCGCTGTTCGTGCCATAGACGGTGACGCCCTCATGGGTCTTGACGGTGAGACCGATGATGGGGTGCAGCACGTCGGCATGGAAGCGCAACACCGCTTCAAGCCGCACCTTGCTGCCGCTGTGGATCACCTGTGCGTGGGCATGTTCCTCGGCCTTCATCAGGAAGTCGACCCATCGGGCAGCACCATCGCCCCAGCGGTGCTCGTGCGGGTTGTAGCCGGGGCGCTGGTCGAAACGGTCCTCCGTCGTGCTCAGCGCGTGGTTGCCATCGGGGCCGCTTTCCAGCAGGCCATCCGCACCATCGGACAGTGCCGCGTGGGCAGGTTTGCCGAACAGCAGATCGTGGTAAATGTTGATCATCTGCCGTGGCGCACCCTGTTCGACCATCCGGCCGGCGTTGAGCAGGATGGCGCGGTCGCAATGGTTGACGATCTGGTCGCTGGAATGGGTCACCAGCAGGATGCTGGTGCCACGCGCCCGCAGTTGCTTGAGGCGTTCGAAGCATTTGGCCTGGAAGCGGGCATCACCGACCGCCAGCGCCTCGTCGACCACCAGGATGTCCGGATCGGCATGCGCCTGGACCGCAAAGGCAAGACGCACGGCCATGCCGCTGGAGTAGGACTTGACCGGTTGTTCCAGGTGATCTCCGATGTCGGCAAAACGGGCTATCTGGTCGAAACGGTCTTCAATGTCCTGGCGGCTGAGGCCCAGGATGGTCGCATTGAGCAGCACGTTCTCCCTGCCGCTGAACTCGGGGTTGAAGCCCGATCCGAGCTCCAGCAGTGCACCGATACGTCCGTTCGTCGTCACCTCGCCCGTGCTGGGTGTGAGCGTTCCGCAGATGATCTGCAGCAGGGTCGACTTGCCGCTGCCGTTGCTGCCGATGATGCCCACGGTTTCGCCGCGGTGCACATCAAATGACACGTCCCTGAGCGCCCAGAACGACTGCGCAGGGTCTTCTTCACGACGTCCGAGCGCCCGGCGAATGGGGGATGCCAGCAGCTGCCCCAAGCGCTCGCGCGGCGAGGCGAAGACCGGGTAACACTTTCCCAGACCGCTGGCCCGGACGGCCAGCTCAGATGACATCGGCGAATCCATTGCGGGTCCACTGAAAAACCGCAAACCCCAGCCAGGCCACGGCAGCGCAGAGTGCGGAGAACGCTGCAAACGTGGTCCAGTCGGGCGCCGTACCGTGCAGCAGGGCGTTGCGGATCGCTTCCACCGTGTAGGTGATGGGGTTGAGGCGGAACAGGCCCTGCAGAGCCGGCGGTACCGACGACAGCGGATAGAAGATGGGGCTCAGGAAGAGCAGGGCAGTCAATGCGGGCTGCACCAGCTGGCCGATATCGCGGACGAAGACACCCAATGCGGAGAGCAGCCAGCACAGGCCCTGGGTCAGCACGATCAACGGCAGCAGGATCAGCGGGACGAGCGCAACGCTGGCGCCCACGGGCCACTGCGAAAACTGGAGCATGAGCAGCAGCAGCAGATAGGCCATCCCCAACTGGAATGCCGCACCCAGGGTCGAGGTCAGCGGAAGAATTTCGACCGGAAAGACCACCTTCTTCACGAAGTTGGGGTTGCCGACGATCAGGGAGGGGGCTCTGGACAGCGCTTCGGCAAAGAAGGTGTAGACCATCAGGCCCGCGAAGAGCGCGGTGGCAAAGTCCAGCGTGCCGCTCTCACGGGCTCCGCCCCAGCGGGCCTGGAATATCTCACCGAAGACGAAGGTGAAAACCAGCAAGGTGAGCAGGGGGGTCAGGAAAGACCATGCCACACCAAAAATCGACCCCTTGTAGCGGACCAGGATTTCGCGTTTGGCCAGTGCTCCGATCAGGGCACGATGCTGCCAGAGCGAAGTGAACAGGGCCTGCGGTGCGACGCTGCGACCCTGGTGAGGATTCATTCAAAGACCTCGGCCTGGCGCAGGGGCTTGGCCGCCTGGTCCTTGCCCGACAGGATCGGCGTGATGTCGGTCGTCCAGTCGATGGCCAGGTCGGGGTCGTTCCAGAGGATGCTGCGCTCGTGGGCCGGCGCGTAGTAGTCGGTGGTCTTGTACAGGAACTCGGCGGTGTCGCTGAGCACCACGAAACCGTGGGCAAAGCCCTCGGGCACCCAGAACTGGTGCTTGTTCTCGGCCGTCAGCAACGCACCCACCCAACGACCGAAGGTGGGCGAGGACTTGCGGATGTCGACCGCCACATCGAACACCGCACCCTGGACCACGCGCACCAGTTTGCCCTGCGCCTGCTGGACCTGGTAGTGCAGGCCGCGCAGCACGCCTTTGACCGACTTGGAGTGGTTGTCCTGCACGAACTTCACCGGCTTGCCGACCGCTTCCTCGAAGCGGGCGTGGTTGAAGCTCTCGAAGAAAAAACCGCGGTCGTCGCCGAACACCTTGGGTTCGAACAGGATGACCTCGGGAATGGCTTGGGGCGTGGCTTTCATGGTGCGGGTCGCAATCAGATGAGGGTTTCCTTGAGGATCTGCTGCAGGTACTGGCCGTAGCCGTTCTTGGCCAGGGGTCTGGCCAGGGCGGCGAGCTGCTCTGCGCTGATCCAGCGGTAGCGGTAGGCGATCTCTTCGGGGCAGGCGACCTTGAGTCCCTGGCGTTTCTCCAGCGTCGCAATGAACTGACCCGCTTCCAGCAGGCTGTCGTGGGTGCCCGTGTCCAGCCAGGCATAGCCCCGCCCCATCAGCTCCACATGCAGCTGGTTCTTGTCCAGGTACAGGCGGTTGAGATCGGTGATCTCCAGCTCGCCGCGCGGTGAGGGCTTGAGGTCCTTGGCCAGCTGGACCACCTGGTTGTCGTAGAAGTACAGGCCGGTGACCGCGAAATTGCTCTTGGGCCGGGCGGGCTTTTCTTCCAGGCTCAGCACCCGGCCCTGCGCGTCGAACTCGGCCACGCCGTAGCGCTCGGGGTCGTGCACGTGGTAGGCGAACACCGTGGCACCCGCCTCGCGCTCGTTGGCCCGGCGCAGCAGTTCGGCAAAGTCGTGGCCGTAGAAGATGTTGTCGCCCAGCACCAGTGATGATGCGTCCCGGCCGATGAAGTCCTCGCCGATCAGGAAGGCCTGGGCCAGACCGTCCGGGCTGGGCTGCACCGCGTACTGGATGTTCAGGCCCCACTGGCTGCCATCACCCAGCAGATCCGAGAACCGCGGGGTGTCCATGGGTGTGGAGATGACCAGGATGTCGCGGATGCCCGCCAGCATCAGCGTGCTCAGCGGGTAGTAGATCATGGGCTTGTCGTACACCGGCATGAGCTGCTTGCTCACCGCCTGGGTCACGGGGTACAGACGGGTGCCGGAACCGCCGGCGAGGATGATGCCTTTGCGTGCCATCGTGGGGCCTTGTGTCTGAGGGTCAGAGAATGTGCTGGAGGATGTGGCGCACCCCGGGCTGCCAGTCGGGCAGGTGCAGGCCGAAGGCCTGCCGCAGGCGAGAGGTGTCCAGCCGCGAGTTCTGTGGTCGCGCGGCGGGCGTGGGGTAGGCCGATGCCGGAATCGGGAGCACGCGTTCGGGGCTCGCCTTCAGGGGCTTGCCCAGGCGGATGGCTTCGCCGATCACGAACTGGGCATAGGCGTGCCAGCTGGTCTCGCCGCCTGCTGCCAGGTGGTAGGTGCCAAACGGGAAGCCCTGCTTGCCCTCGCGCAGCAGCTGCCTGGTCACATGGGCCGTGACGTCGGCAATCAGCGCGGCCGAGGTGGGCGCGCCGAACTGGTCGGCCACCACCTTCAGTTCCTCCCGGTCAGCGGCCAGGCGCAGCATGGTTTTGGCAAAGTTGCCGCCATGGGCGCCAACCACCCAGCTGGTCCTGAACACCAGGTGCTGCGGCGTGGCCGCCTGCAGGGCGCGCTCACCGTCCAGTTTGGTCCGGCCATAGACAGACCGGGGCGCGGTCGCGTCGGTCTCGACGTAGCGTCCTTCCTTGCTGCCGTCGTAGACGTAGTCGGTGGAGTAGTGGACGACGGCTGCACCCAGTTTGGCAGCCTCTTCGCCCAGCACGCCGGGCGCGATGGCATTGATGGCATGTGCCTGGTCGCTGTCGCTCTCGGCCTTGTCGACCGCGGTGTAGGCGGCCGGGTTGACGATGAGCTGAGGTTGCACCCGCTGCACCAGGGAGCGGATGGCATCGGCGTCCGCCAGGTCGCAGTCGGCCGTGCCGACGGCCACCACCTCGCCCAGCGGCGCCAGGGCGCGCTGCAGCTCGAACCCGACCTGGCCATTCTTGCCGGTGAGCAGAATGCGGGACAGGCTCATCCCTTGGCCCCGTACTGCCGGTCGATCCACTGGCGGTATTCGCCGCTTTGCACCTGCTGTACCCAGGCCTGGTTGTCCAGGTACCAGCGCACCGTCTTGCGGATGCCGGTCTCGAAGGTCTCGGCCGGCTTCCAGCCCAGCTCGCGGTGGATCTTGGTGGCGTCGATGGCGTAACGGCGGTCGTGACCGGGACGGTCTTTCACGTAGGTGACCTGCTCGGCGTAGCCCTTGCCATCGGCGCGCGGTGACATCTCGTCGAGCAGCGCACACACCGTCCTGACGATTTCGATGTTGGGTTTCTCGTTCCAGCCGCCCACGTTGTAGGTTTCACCCGGCTGGCCGGCCTCCAGCACGCGCCGGATGGCGCTGCAGTGGTCCTTGACGAACAGCCAGTCGCGGATCTGCATGCCGTCGCCGTACACCGGCAGGGGTTTGCCGGCCAGTGCGTTGACGATCATCAGCGGGATCAGCTTCTCAGGGAAGTGGAAGGGGCCGTAGTTGTTGCTGCAGTTGGTGGTCAGCACCGGCAGGCCGTAGGTGTGGTGGTAAGCCCGCACCAGGTGGTCGCTGGCCGCCTTGCTGGCCGAATAGGGGCTGTTCGGTTCGTAGGGGTTGTTTTCGGTGAAGGCCGGATCGGTGGCGCCAAGCGTTCCGTAGACTTCGTCGGTGGACACGTGCAGGAAACGGAACGCGGCCTTCGCTGTCTCGTCGAGGCCGCTCCAGTAGGCACGCACCGACTCCAGCAGGTGGAAGGTGCCGACCACGTTGGTCTGGATGAAGTCTTCCGGGCCGTGGATGGAGCGGTCCACATGGCTCTCGGCAGCAAAGTTGACGATGGCGCGGGGCTGGTGCTCGGCCAGCAGGCGATCGACCAGGGCGCGGTCGCCGATGTCGCCGTGCACGAAGTGGTGGCGCGGGTCACCTTGCAGGCTGGCGAGGCTTTGCAGGTTGCCGGCGTAGGTCAGCTTGTCCAGGTTGACCACCGGCTCGTCGGACTGGGCCAGCCAGTCCAGCACGAAGTTGGCACCGATGAAGCCTGCGGCTCCGGTCACGAGAATCATCAAGGTCTCCTAGAGATGGTGTTGCATGCGTGCAGGCCACGGAATCCGCACGCCTTGCGCGGCACTCCTGACAGCGGGGGTTCAGCTCCCAGGCCGGGTCCCCGGGTTGCCGGGGGGCCGGGGCAGGCGTCCGAGGTGCTTGAAGAAATAGCGCGTCATGCTCGAAGCGTGCCACGCCATGTACTGGGGATCGCGCCGACTGGCGCGCTGCGCATCATGGACAACGGTGATGTCGGGACTCAACAGCACTTTCCAGCCGGCTTTCCACAGACGGACGCAGATATCCACATCTTCGTAGTAAAGGAAGAATTTATCATCAAACCCTCCCACATCACGAAATGCCTCGGCCCTGAACAGCAGGAACATGCCTGCCACCCAGTCCACTTCGACCGCCTGGGCCTGCGGAGAAGGCTGGACGGTGTACCGGCCATCCGGCCCGCCGGCGGCCTTGCGCAACAGGGAGCCGATGGTGGGAAACTGGCGGGCGTTGTCTTCGACCGCGCCGGAAGGGCTGAGCACCATGGGCGCCACCACACCCACCCGGGGGTCGGCCATGCGGGCCAGCAGCCGGGGGAAGGGG
>JALOSN010000481.1 GCA_025458415.1 Hydrogenophaga sp. | reverse complement strand
CCCATCTTGCGGCCCGGGCGCGCGCTGAGCTTGCCGTACAGGTGCAGGTGGGTGCCCGGCAGCGCCAGCACCTGCGCCCAGGGTGGCGACACCGGATGTTCGCTGGCCTGGGCGCGCACACCATTGGGACAGAACCACAGGTCGCCCAGCAGGTTGACCATGATGGCCGGGCTGTGCTGGCGCGGCGTGGGCAACGGCAGGCCGGCCAGGGCCCGCACCTGGGCCTCGAACTGCGAGAGGTCGCAGGCGTTCTGCGTGTAATGGCCGCTGTTGTGCGGGCGCGGCGCCATTTCGTTGACGATCAGGTCGCTGCCGCCGTGGCCGTTGTCGACGATGAAATACTCGACACACAGCACGCCCACATAGTTCAGGTGGTTCGCAATGGCCACCGTGCTGGCCTGGGCGCGCGCCGCCAGGTCGGCCGGCACCGAGCCCTCGTATACCTCGGTGATGGCCAGGATGCCGTCACGGTGCGTGTTCTTCTGCACCGGAAAGGCCACGGGCACGCGACCGAGCTGGTCCCAGGCCGCGGCGAGCTCTTCGCGGTCCTTCACACGGACCTGACCTTTGCCGTCGTAACCCAGGCGCGCGGTCTTCAGGATGCCGGGCAGCAGCTCGGCCGGCACCGCTGCCAGCAGCTCGGGCGTCTCGATGGCGGCGCAAGGCGCCGGGTGCACACCGCTGACCGGCGCGCACTGCACGAAATGCGCCTTTTCCTGGATCCGGTCCTGCGCCACCGCCACGCAGGCAGCTGACGGTGCCACCGGCCGGTGCGCGCCCAGGGTGACCAGCGCGGGCGCGGGCACGTTCTCGAACTCGGTGGTGATGGCATCGCAGCGCTGCATCAGCTGCGCCAGACCCTGCTCGTCGTCGTAGGCGGTCTGGATGTGCCAATGCGCCACCAGACCGGCCGGGCTGGCCGGATCGGGGTCCAGCACCGCCGTGAAATAGCCCATGGCCTGCGCGGCCTGCACGAACATGCGACCGAGCTGGCCGCCGCCCATCACGCCCAGGGTCATCTGCTGGCCACGATCGGACAGGGCGCCGGGCAACAAGGTTTTGACGGACATGGGCTGACCTCAGGGGGTGGGTGGAACCGTCATGCCGCGCGCCAGCTCGGTCTGCGCGGTGCGGAAGGCTTCAAGCGTGCGGCGCAGCGCCGGGTCTTCGTTGGCCAGCATGGCCACCGCGAACAGTGCCGCGTTGGCGGCACCGGCCGCGCCGATGGCAAAGGTGGCCACCGGAATGCCCTTGGGCATCTGCACGATGCTGTGCAGCGAATCGACCCCGGACAGCGCCTTGGTCTGCACCGGCACACCCAGCACCGGCACCACGGTCTTGGCCGCCAGCATGCCCGGCAGGTGCGCGGCACCACCGGCACCGGCGATGATCGCCTTCAGGCCGCGGCCGGCAGCGCTTTCGGCGTAGGCGAACATGTCGTCGGGCATGCGGTGCGCCGAGACCACCCGGGCCTCGTGCGCGATGCCGAAGTCCGCAAGAATCTGCACGGCGTGCTGCATGGTGTCCCAGTCGCTGCTGGAACCCATGACCACGCCCACCTGGATGTCACTCATGGCAAGGGCTTTCTGGGGAGACCGGTCGGGCCGGCCAGGGCGCAGGCGGAGGCAGCGGCGCCAGCCCCTGCTCTCCGGTAAAGTGTCGATTTTACGATTCGGCCCTGTTCGCCTGCCGGGGCCTGCTGCAACGCGCACCCACCATGATCAACGTCACCGTCGCCAATTTCGAAGCCGAAGTCATCGAAGCCTCCATGCACACCCCTGTGCTGGTGGACTTCTGGGCCCCCTGGTGCGGCCCCTGCAAGGTGATCGGCCCCATCCTGGAGAAACTCGAGGCCGACTACGGCGGGCGCTTCCGGCTGGTGAAGATCGATTCCGACCAGGAACAGCAGATTGCCGGCATGTTCGGCATCCGCAGCATCCCCACCTGCGTGCTGATGGTGGGCGGGCAGCCGGTCGACGGCTTCATGGGCGCCCTGCCCGAGGGCCAGATCAGGGCCTTCCTGGACAAGCACCTGCCCGGCGAGGACGGCTGGCTGCCCAGGCCGAAGCCGAACAGGCCCAGCAGATGCTGGCCGAAGGCGACGCCGACACCGCGCTGGACAAGCTGGCCCAGGCCGTGGCCCAGGCCCCCGACAACAACGACCTGCGCTTTGAACTGGTCAAGCAGTACATCGGCCACGGCCGCTTTGCCGAAGCGGCCTGGAGTTCGTGGCCAACGACCCGCGCGGCCAGTGGCCGCTGGAGAAGTTCGACGAGCTGATCGGCCAGAACAAGCGTGACTTCGAGACCCGCTTTGCCAAGAGCCGCGTGCTCATTGCCATGGGCGAATGGCCCGGGGCCCCGCGCAAGACCTACGTCGGTCTGCTCGAACTCATGACCCCGCCACGCCCCAAGTCCGACCCGGCCGCCGCCGGCAAGAGCGCCGGTGGCATCGAACTGGCCGGCAAGGCCATGGTGCAGGAAGACCCTCAGGCGCAGCTGGTGTCGCAGTACCGGCGAAAGCTCAGCATGGCCTTGAACTGAGACCCCGGCAGACCGCCGGGTCACGGCGCCACCGATCCGCGGAATTGCCCCCCTGCACGGGCGCTGCTGCACCCATTGCCCGCCACCGGCAGGCGCAAGATGCGCTGATGCCTTGCACGAGCGACGCAAGGCCGCCGTGCCGCACCGGGCCTGGGCCGCACGGACCCCGTATCGCCGCTCAGTCAAGGAGAACAGCCTTGAACGAAAGCACCTTCGGCAACAGCACCTACGAGCTGCGGTTCCATTCCCTGTTTCAACCCGGCCGCGCCATCGCGGTGCCCTGCGACGCTGCCGGGCAGGTGCCACTGGACGAGCTGTCCGAGCGTCTGAAGGCCGCCTATCTCGGGGCGCGGGCACTGGTGGGCAGAGAGTACGCCTTTCCGGCGATCGAGCGCAGGCACTGAGGCCGGGCTTCCGGGCGGTCGGTGCACCGGGGAGGCCTGCCGCAGCGGGTCGGATCGAGCAGCATGGGGTGGCGCACCCAACCGCAGCACGAAGAAGGGCAGAGATCGTGCAAGCTCCGTTGGAGGCTCTGCGTCAAGGCGATTGGGAAAGGCGATCGGCTGTACAAGGTCCTGCACTGGTGCGCTGCGGTCATGGCCCTCAAGCGCGAGCGCCTCCAGAGAAATGCCACGGATCGACAGACCAACGTGACATTTGCCGCCGCAGCCAAACGGGTGACGGCGGCATGGCAGCAGGCTTTGGAGGGCACCGCACATGCGGTGCAGCCCATGACGCTGCGTGCTTGAACGCTGGCCGAACCGGATACGCTGGGCTCCGGATTCACTTTCACTGCGTGTTCGTGCCTTCGATCCAGGGCATCGGCCATGCCTGGCCATGGCCGCTCGACGGCGCGCGTCACTGTCTGGCTTGTCGTCCCGTGCCGCTGCTACTGGCCCACGCCGGCGTGGCGCATGTGCGCGCCGGCGTGGCGCATGTGCGCGCCCAACACCAGCGGCGGCCGGCAACAGCGGCATTCCTCTGAACCACTTCACCTGGCGGGCAGCACGCGTGAGAGCAGTTCGGCGTCCAGCACACCGGCTCCTTGCGGGTGTGTGGCCGACCGCTCCACATGGCGCTTGATTGTGGCCAATGCTTCGGCGGGGTTCAACCAGCGGGTTTCCACTTCATTCTGGTTCATGGTCCAGACCACTTTGAAGGCTTTGAAGGTGCCGGCGGGCACCGTCACATCGCCCCATGACTCGACCTTGCCGTCGATCTTCAGCGGCA
>JALOSN010000480.1 GCA_025458415.1 Hydrogenophaga sp. | reverse complement strand
TGGCCGCGTCGCTGCTGCTGGCGGTGCTGGTCGGTGTGCTGCTGCTGGTCATGGGCGGTCTGCGCATGGGTTTCATCGCCGGCTTCCTGAGCGCACCGGTGCTCTCGGGCTTTGTCACCGCCTCGGGCCTGCTCATCATCATGAGCCAGCTGCCGCACCTGCTGGGCACACCGCTGCGCAGCAGCAACCTGTGGGTGTTCGGGCAGAGCCTGTGGCAGCACCTGGGCAACCTGCACACGCTCACGCTGACGACGGGGCTGTCCGCCCTGTTCGCCCTGTGGGCGGCGCGGCGCTGGCTCAAGCCCCTGCTGCGGCGCCTGGGACTGGGCGAGGGTGCCGCCGACCTGGCGGCCAAGGCCGTACCGCTGCTGGTCCTGCTGGGCTTCATCGCGCTGTCCCAGGCGCTGGGGTGGTCGGTACAAGGCGTGGCGGTGGTGGGGACGGTGCCCGCCGGCCTGCCGCCGTTCACCCTTGACCAGGTGCTGGGTGTGGCGCCCTCAACCCTGCAGGCGCTGCTGCTGCCGGCGCTCCTGATCGCCATGCTGACCTTTGTCGAGCAGATTTCCATCGCCCAGGCCTTCGCGGCTCGGCGGCGCGAGCGCGTCGACGGCGACGCCGAAATGCGCGCCATGGGCGCGGCCAACCTGGCCGCGGGCCTGACCGGTGGCCACGCGGTGGGGGCCAGTTTCTCGCGCAGCGCGGTGCTGCACGAAGGCGGTTCGCGCACGCCGGCCGCGGGCCTGCTGACAGCGATGCTGCTGGGCATCACGGCCTTGTTCTTCACACCCTGGCTTCACCACCTGCCGCTGACGGTGCTGGCCGCGACCATCCTGATGGCCCTGGGCAGCCTGCTGGACTTTGGCAGCTTCGCACGCACCTGGCGCTATTCGCGGGCCGACTTCGCCGCCCAGGCGCTGACCTTCGGCGTGACCCTGCTGGTGGACCTGGTCAGCGGACTCACGGTCGGCGTGATCGCCTCGCTCACCCTCTACATCTGGCGCAGCAGCCGGCCCCACATCGCGGTCGTGGGCAATGTGCCGGGCACCGAGCACTACCGCAACGTGCTGCGCCATGAGGTGGTGACACAGCCACATGTGCTGGGCCTGCGGGTGGACGAAAGCCTGTTCTTCGCCAATGCCCGCTTTCTGGAGGACCGGATCACCGCCGAGGTGGCCGACCGGCCACAGCTGCGCCACCTGGTGTTGCAATGCACGGCGGTCAACGACATCGACGCCAGCGCGCTGGAAACGCTGCTGACCCTCAACCGGCGGCTGCAGGATGCGGGCGTGCAGATGCACCTGAGCGAGGTCAAGGGGCCCGTGATGGACCGCCTCAAGCGCAGCGATTTTCTGCAGTTGCTGTCGGGCCGCGTCTTCCTCACGCACCACCAGGCGGCTTCAGCTTCTCGTGGATCTTGCGCGTCGTCCGCCAGACCGCCCAGAGCACCAGTGGAATCAGCGCGCCAGCCGCCAGCTCGGGGTGGATCGGCAGCCCGGCCGCCTTGCCGGCCTTGCCCAGGTACAGCAGCAGGCTGACCACGTAGTAGCTGATGGCCGCGATCGACAGGCCTTCGACCGTGCTCTGCAACCGCAGCTGCAGTTCCTGGCCCTTGGTGAGTTTTTCCAGCAGCTGCCGGTTCTGCCCTTCGGTGGCAATGTCGACCCGGGTGCGCAGCAGCGAACTGGCCCGGTTGACGCGCTCGGACAGCGAAGCCAGGCGCTGCGCCGTGGCCGCTACCGTGGCCATGGCCGGCGACAGGCGCCGCTGCATGAACTCGCCGATGGTCTGGGTGCCCGGAATCGGCTGCTCGCGCAGCTCGGCAATGCGCTGACCCACCAGCGTGTCGTAGGCCCGCGTGGCCGAAAAGCGGTAGGCGTGCTCGGCCGTGACACGCTCGATGCCGGCCGCCAGCGACACCAGGGTCTCCAGCAGTTCCTCATCGCTGGTGGTCTTGCTTTCCAGCTGGGCGGTGATGTCGGCCAGGCGCCGCTCGCTCTCGGCCAGGAAGGGCGCCAGCTCCTTGACCACCGGCAGGCCGCGCAGGGCCATCAGACGGTAGGTCTCGATCTCCAGCACGCGCTGCGATATGCGGCCGGCCCGTGTTTCGGTGGTCGAGGGCGGCGCCACCACCAGCATGCGCTCGAAGCCGCTGTCGCGCAGCAGGAAGTCGGTCACCACCATCGAGTGGGCCTGGTTGCCCATGATCGAACCGACCACCGTGTGTTCGCCCAGCCAGGTGCGGGCCATGTCCAGCGTGGCTTGCGGATGCGACAGGTCACCGTGCAGCATGGCCAGCTTGATGGCGGCAAAGGTGCGGCCCGGAATGCCGGCCATCCAGTCCGACGGCAGCACGATGTGGGACAGCAGCTCGGGGTTGCAGGCACCCAGCGTGGCACCTCCCGGCAGGGGCTGCACCAGCGAATAACGGGTGAACTCGGTGTGGCGTTCCCACTTGAGCGTGTAGCCCGGCATGCGCAGGCGCAGGAAATGGCCTTGCAGGTCCTGCGGCTGCAGACCCTCCTGGCCCGGCAGGCGGCGCAGGTGCTCGCATTCCTGCTCGCGGCTGACGCCGTCATTGGCCACCGCAACGAAAACCACCAGCGCCGGCAGGCGGATGCGCGCCGTCGGTCGGGCGTGCACTTCGTCGTGCAACAGCCGGCGCATCGGGTCGTCGGCCGGCAGGGGGCGGGAGGCAGCGTCTGAAGGACTCATGCCGGGCATTGTGCCGGGTTTGATTCCCCGTCTTCAACGCCCGCGGAAAAAAGAGAACCCGCCGGGCCGCGAGGCCGGGCGGGTCAAAGGCCGC
>JALOSN010000059.1 GCA_025458415.1 Hydrogenophaga sp. | reverse complement strand
CCTTGCTGCGCGTGATGGTCGAAGCGCGCGACGCGGTGCAGGCCAGGGTCTGCGCGGAACGGCTGGTTGAAGCAGCCAAGGCCGACTGATGGGTGCCGCGTTCTCCGTGCGGCGGGCCGATTATGCCGACGCCGTGGATGCCGTAGCGATCGTCTCGCTGCTGGATGCCTACGCCCGTGATCCGGCAGGAGGTGGAGAGGCCCTGTCGGCGTATGCCCGCGATAATCTGGTGCGCGAACTGGCCGCCCGGCCGCAGGCCTTCAGTGTGCTGGCCTTTGATGGCGAGTCACCGGTGGGTCTGGTGAATTGCATCGAGGGATTTTCAACCTTCAAGTGCCGTCCACTGGTCAATGTCCACGACGTGGCTGTGCTGGCCAGCCACCGCGGGCGTGGCGTGGCCGAGCAGATGCTTCAGGTGGCCGAACGGGAAGCCGTTCGGCGTGGCGCCGTGAAGATGACGCTGGAGGTGCTGTCGGGCAACCGGTCAGCCCTTCGGTTGTATGAGCGCATGGGCTATGCCGGCTACCAGCTGGACCCCGCGATGGGGACGGCGCAGTTCATGCAGAAGTGGCTTTGACCTCAGCAGACATGTCAAGCTGAGCCGGCTTGGCGGGTCAGAACTGAGCCAGGCGAATCACGGCCACGTTCTTCAAGCCGCTGTGCCTGGGTTCGGAGACTTTCTGCAGCGGCGGCACTCTCTTCGAAAGGAGTCGCGTTCTGCTGGGTCATCTGGTCAAGCTGGGCGATGGAAGAATTGATCTGACCGATGCCTCCTTGCTGTTCCTCTGAGGATGAAGATGTGCCACCGACCAGCCCGGACACCTTTTCCATCGACTGGACAATGTCGTCCATGGTCATGCCAGCATGGTTCACCAGCCGGCCACCGGCTTGGACTTCATCGACGCTGGTGCCGATCAGTACCTTGACTTCCTTGGCCGCACGGTCGACCCGGCGGTTGAGGCTTTCCGCAATCTCGGCGAGCGCGCCATCGGCTGCGCGTGTATCGCCTTTGGAGGGTTCCAGCAGTTGGTTCGCGCGCCAGGGGTCGTTGACCTCGCCACGAGAAATGCCCACCAAGACCGATTCGACCACCTTCTCATAGTCGGCGATGCCGCTGCGCGTCTTCTGCAACGAAGTACGCTCGTTCTCGTGGAGTTGCGGCTCTATCGAAGTCAGGGGCGAGCGTACGGATTCGGCCTGCTCTCTCCTGCT
Source organism: Hydrogenophaga sp. (assembly GCA_025458415.1). Classification (GTDB taxonomy): domain Bacteria; phylum Pseudomonadota; class Gammaproteobacteria; order Burkholderiales; family Burkholderiaceae_C; genus Hydrogenophaga. The sequence goes on along the minus strand of JALOSN010000059.1, from coordinate 5,830 downwards.
CAGACGGTAGCGTTCGACGTCGTCCTCGTGAGCCAGATTGAGAAACCAGTCTTTCTCGAAGTGGCGCATGTTGCCGACACCGGTCCTGATTTCGCCCAGGGTCGTCGCTGACGTGAACTCGGTTTCAACCGGGTGTTGGGCGGTGACGAGCATGCGGCTGAGGGCTACCCAGCCAGCCAGTGCGACATCCGCGATGCCAGAGGAAAACACCAGCAACAGCAGCAGCAAATTGGCGCGGACGGGAATGCGGGACAGCCAGGACGTGGGGATTTTCCGGAACGACAACGGGTGTTGGGGCGCATTGCGGTGCAACATCGTCGGTATCGCTGGTCCGATGTGTTGTTGAAAGTTGGGCGTCGGTTCAGACCGGTCCTTGCGCGCACGGCGGGCACCGGTACCAACGTTGTGCGCCTTGTCGGTCCGCACAGCCTGCGTTTGCCATGTCTTTGTCGTCGAATGGTCATGGAAACGCCTTGGTGATCGCCGAACATCTGATGCTTCAAGGCAACGCGGGAGCGCATGAATGCAAAAGGCCGGTGCGGTGGCCGCCATGGGGCAGGACTCTCTGCTTCTTCCTGCTTGGATGAAGGCCGCACTGGCGGCCAACGACCGGCTCAAGCTGTACCTGAGCATGATGCAGTCCATCAACCAGGGACTGTCTTCGGGGCAGCAAGTGCCCGTGGACTGGCGCCGTGAACTGGTCCGCCTCGGGCTCCAGGATGTGACCTGGCTTCAGGCCCTGGATGAAGGTGCCTACCGCCAGGACGGGATCCTGTTCGTTCCGCATCTGGAAAGCTGGCTCGATGCGCTGGGCCGTGACCTGCACGTCATGGCGCGACCGGTCTGCGAGCGCCCCGGACATGAGGAGCCACAGCTGCTGGCACGGCGCAACTTCTGGGAAGGCCGGATCGACGCCTTGAAGGAAGAGGAGGGGTTGCATGCTGATGCATTGCGGTCCCTCACCCATGGCGACCGGCGTTCAGAAGACAGCCTGCACCTGTTGGTGATGGATCTGCACAAGGCGATCAATGCGATGTCTGCCGATGTCGCCACCGATGACATCGACGGCGCACATGTTTGGCAGATCTGGCCCGAGGACCGGCAGCGTGTGCAGGCCTTCATGCGTGGGATCCATGCGACGGCAGCCTTGAAGTTCGGTCATCCGGGGTTGGACACGGCGGTGACGCGCGACGGGGACCGTCTGCTCATCCAGAACGACATCGGTACCAATGACGCCCATGTTCTGGTGATCGAATGGCTGCCCGGGGCCTTGCACCTGAACTACTCGGACCTGCACGCCAACCGGTTTGCCTTCTTCGGTCGGATGCTTCAGGGCCTCGGATTCCGCTGGGAGGCGCTGGCGCCCCGGGTGGACGCTTCGCTCAACCAGGGGAAGCCCTACCAGCTGGGGCACGCCAGTCTGGAGTCCAGCGATGAACAACGATTGCTGGACGCTCTGGAGATGGCGGCATCACGCATTGTCTTCGTGATCGACTGGAATCGGGCGCGCAAGCGCTTGCAGGCTTTCGTGCGCAAGGCGGTGGCCATTGATGTGCTGGAGCAGGCGGCGCGTGAGAATGTCGGGCACATGGCATGGCTGCTGGCCGGTGGCGAGCAACTCGTCTATGAAGCCATGCAGGCCGTGGACGGCGATGCGTTCCGGGTGGGGGAGCGGCTGGATCAGGTTCTTGGCGATTCGGCAGCGCGCGCTTACCTGCTGGACCTCATGAGGGCTTCCAGTGTGAGGTTGCGAGAGCAACAACCGACGGCCCTGGTGGCCGACGAAGCCCGGATGCTGCTGGCGCGTGCGATCCGCAAGCGGACTTTCGAGTTTGACCTGCTGGCCGAGCACTCGGCTTACTGCCACTCTCTTGCACTGTCGCTGGTCGAAGCGCTGGTGAACGAAGAAGGCAAGGGCGCGGCACAAGCTCGCCTTCTTCGGGCCAAAGCCTGGGAACGGCAGGCTGACCATGTGCTCTCCGAATCTCGGCGAAGGGCCGAGCGACAGGCGCGGTGGCAGCCCATGCTGGTGCTTCTGGACAAGCTGGATGACGTTGCCGACGTGCTGGAGGAGTCGATTTTCGTTCTGAGCCTGCTGGCGTCAGAGCAGTTGCCGAACCTGCCGCGTGCGGTTCGCGAAAGCGTGCTGGTCATCGCCGAGACCACGCTTGGCGCCGTCCAGGACCAGATCCGCGCGGTAGAGATTGCGCGCCACCTGGAACAAAGCGTGGCCCAACTGGAAGCGGACGCTTTTCTGCAGGCCTTGTGGCGCATCCTTCGCGCCGAGCGCGTGTGTGACGAATCTCTGCGCGAGGCGCGCATGCAGATTGTTGCGCATCTCCACGACCAGCCGGTGTTGCTGCAACTCGCCAGCGAATTGGCCATGACCATTGAGCAGGCCACGGACCACCTGCTTGGGTCAGCTTACGCCCTGAGAAAGCTGGTCTTCGAGAAATCGGGAGTGCTCGCATGAGTCGCCATCCAAATGGTCCTAGGCAGTTCTTCCTCGTGTGCAGCGGCCATTCCCAAGCCGTCAAGGGCGCCAGCCGGGACACCATGGGTGGCAAGGCTTTCAACCTGCTGGAGATGGCCAACCTGGGTCTAAACGTTCCGCCAGCCCTGGTGATCGGGACCCACTACACCGCCGATCCCGCATCCTGTCTGTTGCCGCTGACCCAGTGGGGGCTGCCCGAACTGGAGGCGATCACCGGCTTGAAGCTCGGCGACGAAAGGCATCCCCTGATTGTGTCGGTACGATCCGGCGCTCCGGTGTCGATGCCGGGCATGCTCGACACTCTCCTGAATGTGGGTCTTTGTGATCGAACGGTGGGTGGTTTGCTGCGGCAGACGGGGAATCCCCAGATGGTCTGGGATGCCTACCGCCGACTGATCGCCTCATTCGGCGAGGTGGTTGCGGGCGTTCCTCACGCGGCCTTTGAGCAGGTGCTCAAGGACATGGTGGGCGAGCGCGATGAGCGTACGCTGGACTTTGCCGAGCATCGGACGCTGGCCCGACGATACCTGGAGGTGTATCTTCACGAGAGCGGCGATGCGTTCCCGCAGGACCCGCTAGAGCAACTCCAGGCCTCGGTGCAGGCGGTCTTCCGGTCATGGAACCTGCCCAAAGCCAGGACATATCGGGACCTCAATGGACTGAGCCAGACGCTGGGCACGGCCGTGACCATCCAGCGCATGGTGTTCGGCAACACGGGAAGCCACTCCGGGGCTGGCGTCGGATTCACCCGCAACCCCATGACCGGCGAGGCCGGACTGTGGGTGGACTACCTGGTCAACGCGCAGGGAGAGGATGTGGTCGGAGGGCACCGCAATGCGCGGGGGCACGACGCGATGTTGCACAGTGCGCCGCTCGCCTACGAAGCCTTGAAAAATGCGGCTTCATTGCTGGAGCAGCACTTCGGCGACATGCAGGACCTGGAGTTCACGGTGCAGGATGGTGAGTTGTTCATGCTGCAGACACGCTCAGGCAAGCGCACGCCAAGAGCGGCCGCCCGCATTGCGCTGGACCTTCTGGACGAAGGTGTGATCGACAGGGCAAAGGCCCTGGAGCGTACGCAAGCCTTGGCAAGAGATGACCTGTTCGTGGTCCGCCTGGCCAGCCAGGACGGCATTGAGCAGCAGCCCCTGGCCTGCGCCGAGCCTGCATCGGGAGGGGTTGTGTCTGGCGAGATCGCTCTGGATGTGCAGCGGGTGGATGCCTGCGTGCAGGCGGGACGGCCAGCCGTGCTTGTGCGCAACGATACGGTGACCGAGGACATCAACGCGCTGCAGGCCGCCCAAGGACTGCTCACACGCCAAGGCGCACGCACGTCGCATGCTGCGGTGGTGGCCAGGCAACTGGGCAAGGTCTGTCTGGTGGGTTGCGAAGATCTGCAGATCAAGCTGTCCGAGAGGACGATCCGGCTGGGTGGCCAGTGGCTTGCCGAAGGGGACGCGATCACACTGGATGGATCCGCGGGCAGGGTCTACGCAGGCCGCCTGGAGATGGTGGCCGAGCCGGATGATGCCCTGTGGAGCCGGATTGAGGAGCTGCGCACGCGGACGAAGGGTCCGCTTCCCCCGCACGGCAAGAAGGTTAAATCCTGAGTGACGGGAGCCCGTCGTGCAGCAGTGGCTGGAAAACAGACCATTTGAAGAAATCCGAGTTGGTGACAAGGCTTCGCTGGTCCGTTCACTCCTCCAACAGGACATCCTGGCCTTTGCGGCGTTATCCGGGGATGTGAACCCAGCCCATCTGGACGCAACCTACGCAGAGGGAACCGCCTTCCACGGCATCGTCGCCCACGGCATGTGGGGTGGTGCACTGATTTCGGCGGTACTTGGAACTCTCCTGCCGGGGCCGGGTACGATCTATCTGGAGCAGCACCTGCGCTTTGTGCGCCCGGTTCATCCGGGTGACTGCCTGACCGTTGAGGTGCAGGTGCTGGCCAAGGACGAGCGGCATCGGCATGTCGAGCTCGATTGTCGCGTCAGCAACCGTCAGTCGCAGCCCGTGATCCTCGGACTTGCAAGGGTCATTGCACCCGAAACCAAGATCCGGGTGCCGATGCCGCAAGTGCCTGTTCTGGTGCCGCTGGACGGGGCACAACCAGCCTGATCCGTTGCCGATACAGGGCTTCCGGAAACAGGGCTCGGGAAAATGTACGCGGCCCGCAGCCGGAAATGCAATCTGTGGAAATCTTGTCAATAGAGCAGATAGCGTTCACGCAATTCATGCCACGCCACCTCATCGGGACCGGCCATCTCCTCTAGGTCGCCAGCGGTGGCCATCGGGTCGTCCACCCATTCCCTCAACGAAGGCCCACCGTTGATGAGGTCGATGGCCAGTCGGTCGTGCTCGTATTCGTACGGGAAATCCCGCCACAGTAGGTAGTCAGGTCGCTGGCGTCGCAGCGCCTTGAACGCCAGGGCCTGCAGGCGCCAGGGTCGGAAGGCCTCATGGTCATAGTGCGTGGGGTCTTCGACGTGGATCTGCATACCGGCGCACAGCTGGCCGGCGTGTTTGTGGAAGGTGGGCTCGAACCAGCAGGTGCGCAGGCGGCAGCCGGCCAGCCATTGGGGCGCGATCTGCTGCATGTCGGTCAGCAGACGCGGCGTATCGATGTCAGGGGCACCAAACAACTCCAGCGGGCGGGTGGTGCCCCGGCCCTCGCTGAGGGTTGGTGCCCCGGCCCTCGCTGAGGGTGGTGCCTTCGAGCATGACGGTGCCGGCATAGGCGCGCGCCATCCACAGGTTGGCGGCGTTGGGGCTGGGGTTGATCCAGGTTCGCTCACCCACCGGCCAGCCGTGGCCAGGACCTTGGTCAGGCTTCCATCCTTCCATGGGTATGACGTGGTACTCCAGCTTCAGGCCGAGCTGGTCCATGAACCAGTGACCGAGTTCGCCCATGGTCATGCCGTGTCGCATGGGGAGCGGTCCCGCGCCCACAAAGCTCTCCCAGCCCGGCTGGAGCAGCGTACCCTCGACCGGACGTCCTGCAGGGTTGGGTCGGTCCAGCACCCAGACGGCCTTGCCGTGGCGGGCGGCAGCCTCCAGCGCGTAGCGCAGCGTGGTGATGAAGGTGTAGATGCGACAGCCCAGGTCCTGCAGGTCGACCAGCAGCACGTCAAAGCTGTCCATCATGGCGTCGGTCGGCCGCCGAACTTCGCCGTACAGGCTGAACACCGGGATGCCCCATCGCGGATCGGTGAAGTCGGGCGACTCGACCATGTTGTCCTGCTTGTCGCCGCGCAGGCCATGTTGCGGGCCGAATGCCGCTGTCAGCTTCACATCCGGCAGAGCGGCCAGCGCATCGAGTGAGTGGGTCAGGTC
>JALOSN010000058.1 GCA_025458415.1 Hydrogenophaga sp. | reverse complement strand
CGACACCATCGAACGCAACGTGGTGTACGAGGGCATCCTGGAAACGGCTCAGGCCGAGGGCTGTGACCTCATCGTCATGGGCTCGCACGGCCGCCAGGGCGTCAAGGCCCTGATCCTGGGCAGCGTCGCGCAGAAAATCCTGACCCACGCCAAGGTACCGGTGCTGGTGGTCAAGAACTGACCGGGGCCGGCCCCGGCCGGACCCGCTGCCGTTCGGGTGCCGCTGCGCACCTTTGATCCGGGCTTTGTGGAATTGCGTAAGCGGATACGTCGGCAGTTACGTTTGGTTGCGTTGGGTTCACTGAGCGACAGGGGTGGAAGCTACATTCCGCCTCCATGAGCCACGCTGCCCCCCATCCCATCTCCGATCCCGGCAGGTCACGGATTCGCCCGGGTGGCGGATGGGTGGCCATGCTGCTGTTGTCCCTTGCATTGGCTGCCTGCGGTGGAGCTGACCAGGCTTCCATGGAGCCGGCCGCGCCGACCGAACGCAGCTCGCTGCTGGAGGGCAGGCTGGCCGATGACGCCGTGGAGGAAGACGACGCCTTTGAGGATGAAGAGCCCTCCATGGGGGGCGACAATCCCTGGCAGCAACCCGACGACGAGGTGTTTGCCAAGTCGACACTGACGGGCGGTGCGGCAGCACAGGCCATGCCCCGGTCGACCGGCGGCGCCCTGCGCAACACACCCACCAGCCAGCTGGATGCGGTACGACTGGCCCACCAGGCGACATTCGGCCCGACCGAGAAGCTGGTGGTCCAGATCCGCCAGCAGGGGCCGGCACGCTGGATCTCGGGCCAGATGAAGCTGGCCCCGTCCAAATACACCCGTGGCGGCTCCGACGCCATCCACAAGCACACCAACGCCAGCCGCGGTTTCTGCAGCGGCCGGGGCGATCAGTGCTGGCGTGACTGGTACTCCAGCACGCCCCTGTTGTGGGACTTCTACCGCAATGCCACCAGCCGGCCTGACCAGCTTCGCCAGCGCGTGGCTTTTGCGTTGCAGCAGATGCTGGTGGTCTCCAATCTGGAAGTGGAAGGCACTTACGGGCTGCGCAACTACCACAACATGTTGCTCAGCCAGGCTTTCGGCAACTACCGCGACATCCTGCGCCTGGTCACCCTCTCGCCCGTGATGGGCGACTACCTGAACAACACCAACAACGACCCGGTCGCACCGAACGAGAATTTCGCACGGGAGCTGTTGCAACTGTTCTCGGTGGGCACCTGCGAGCTCAACCAGGACGGCAGCCTGCGTGGTGGCGTGTGCCAGGCCACCTACGACAACGATACGGTGAGGGCTTACGCCTACGCATTGACCGGCTGGACCTATCCGCCCGGAGGGCGATCCCCGTGGGGTTGCTGGCCGTCCGGCACCAACTGCCGCTATTACAAGGGCAACATGGTGCCGGTGGCCGCCCGGCACGACACCAATGCCTACGACCTGTTGTCGGGTGTGTCGTTGCAGCAGGGACACACGGCACCGCAAGCCCTGGAAGCCGTGCTCGACAGCCTGATGAACCACCCCAACATCGGGCCTTTCGTGGGGCGCCACCTGATCCAGCAACTGGTCACCAGCAACCCCAGCCCTGCGTATGTGTCCCGTGTGGCGCAGGCTTTTCAGACCGGTCGCTTCCAGGGCTTCGGGCTCGGGCGGCCGGGTGACATGAAGGCAACGGTCGCGGCCATCCTGCTCGACCCGGAAGCACGTGCGGAGCTGCCCTCTTCGCAGGCCGGTCGCCTGCGTGAACCGGTGCAGCTGTTCACGGGCGTGCTGCGGGCACTCAATGGTCGCACCGACGGCGATGCCCTGGGCTGGTGGTGGGGAGAAGAGCTTCGACAGCACGTTTTCCGCCCGCCCTCGGTCTTCAATTTCTACCCGCCCGATTACCCGGTGGCCGGAACGTCGCTGGTCGGCCCGGCCTTCGGCATCCACAACGCCAACGCCGCATTGCAGCGCCTGAACTTCGTCAATTACCTGGTGTTCTGGGGGGGCTCTCAGCGCAGCCGTGAGGTGCCCGGAGCCTTGGGCACACAAGTCAACCTGACAGGTTTCGTCAAGGATGCCGAAGACGCGGGACGGCTGGTCGATCGGCTGAGCCTGCTGTTGCTCGGTGAGGTCCTGCCAGCCGACCAGCGCACGGTGGTCATCAACGCGGTCGAGGCCTATCCCGTGCGAACCTCGTCCCGGACCGAGCGGACCGAATCGCTCACCAACCGGGTGCGCCAGGCCGCCTATCTGGTGCTGGCCACCCCGCAGTACCACCTGACCCGCTGAGATCGCCAACATGACGCATTCAGACAAGATGGAAGCCGGCGACCTGACGCGCCGCCAGTGGCTCAGGCATGCAGGTGCGCTCGGCGCGGCGCTCGGCACAGGTTCCCTGGCCGCCCTGGCACCCCTGACCGCACAGGCCCAGTCGGGCTACCGGGCGCTGGTCTGTGTGTTCCTCTACGGCGGCAACGATGGCGCCAACATGGTGGTGCCCACCGACGGAACGCGCCATGGCGAGTACGCCAGCATCCGGCAACGGCTGGCGCTGCCGGTCAACAGGCTGGTGTCCCTGGGTGGTGTGCCGTTCGGGTTGCACCCGGCCATGGCCAGTCTGCAGGCAGCATGGACCAACGGGGACCTGGCTCCGGTGTTCAACGTCGGTCCGCTGGCCCGGCCCCTGACCAAGGCGCAGTACCGCAGCCTGCCCTCGTCGTCGCCCGATGTGCCGGACAACCTGTACTCGCACTCCGACCAGCAGAACCTGTGGGAGTCCTCCAGTGCCAGCGTGCTCACCCGCACCGGCTGGGGCGGGCGCGCATCGGCTGCCCTGGGCACGGCCCTGCCGGTGGTGTCTGTGGGGGGCAATGGCCGCTTCGGCCTGTCGGCCGTCGATGTGCCGCTGGTGCTGCCCGGGCCCGGTGGCGTGTTCGGTCTGCAGGGCATGGATGGGAACTGGACGCCGAACGTGGCCCGCCGCAATGCCGTGCAGGCATTGCACGCGGCCAGCCATGGCAACACCTTGCTCAACCAGTACACGGGGCAGCAACGCGCCGCCTTCGACATGGCGACCCAGCTGGGTGCACTGGTCCGCATCCGCCCTGGCGACCCGGGCGCAGTGGCGGCCATCGATGCGGCCTTTGCGCCCATCTCCACGGGCAACCGCATCAACACGCCCATCGGGCGGCAGCTGTACCAGGTGGCCAAGCTGGTTCACGGCAATGCGGTCCTGGGTGGCAACCGCCAGATCTTTTTTGCCAGCCAGGGTGGCTACGACACCCACGGTGACCAGGTGGTCAACAACAGCCCCTGGGACGGCCAGCATGCCCGCTTGCTGCAGGCATTGGCCGACGCCATGGCCTGTTTCTACAACGCCATGCAGGCCATCGGCATGGGCAATGCGGTGACCCTGTTCACGCAAAGCGACTTCGGTCGCACCTTCCGTCCCAACAACAGCCTCGGCACCGACCATGCCTGGGGCAACCACCAGCTGGTTCTTGGCGGCGCCGTGCAGGGCGGGCAGACCTACGGCATATTCCCCTCGCTGCAACTGGGTGGACCGGATGATGTCGGCGAGCGTTCCTGGGAGCTGCACGGTCGCTGGATCCCGACCACCAGTGTCGACCAGTACGCTGCCACCCTGTTGCGCTGGATGGGGGCAAGCGAGGGACAGCTCGATGCGGTGCTGCCCAACCTGACCCACTTTGGTGGTGCCCGCAACATCGGCTTCCTCTGAGTGAATACGGGCGGGCTGGGCCGGCGGTTCAGCGCCTGAACCTGCCGCTGCCGTCGATGATGGACAGGTCGGCAAAATCCAGGCCGGTGTGGTTGTCCCGGCTGTAGCTGACGGTCAGGCCGCCCAGGTCGAAGCCGCGAATGCCTTCCAGCGCATCGCGCAGGCCGGCCGGCGTCGGCTTGGGGCCGGCACGCCGCAGGCCCTCCACCAGCACCTTGGCCGCCGCAAAACCTTCCATCATGGCCGGTGAAACGCCCTCCATGCCCTTGGCCGTGGCCAGATCGCGGGCTTCCTTGATGAGGGCGTAGCTGACGCTGCGCTCGTTGGGGAAGACCTGGGTGACGATCACGCCGCGCGCATGCTCGCCCAGCAGGCGGATGAAGCCATCGGAGGCGTTGTTCGACAGGGTGACGACCTGGGCGCGCGAGCCCGCCGCGCGGATGGCCTGCACTGCACTGGCGGTGTTGCCGGCCGACCCGATCACCAGCACGGCCTGGGCCTCTGCACTGCGAACGCGCTGGGCCAGCGGTCCGAAGTCGGGCTTGTCGCGCGGAAACTTCTCCTGCAGCACCGGCTGCAGCTTCGTGCGCTCGAAGCCCTGGCGGGCGCCCGCGGCCGAGTCGGCACCGAAGGAGTCGTCGGTCTCCAGCACCGCAATGCGGGTGATGCCGATGGTGGCCAGGTGTTCGATCGCCTTGGCTGCCTCGCGCTGGTAGGTCGCGCGCACGTTGAACACCCAGGGGTTGACCGGCTGGTGCAGCGCCATGGCACCGGTGCTGGGCGCCACCAGCGGTATCTTGTATTCGGCCAGCAGGGGCAGCAGCGCCTGCGAGTGTGGCGTTCCCCGGTTCAGGAACAGGGCCAGCACGTTCTGCCGGGTGATCAGTTCGCGCGCCACCTCGACGGTGCGTGCCGGGTTGAATTCGTCGTCGACCGAAATCAGTTCGATCTTCTGCCCGTTGACGCCACCCCGTGCGTTGACCGCGTCAATGTAGAGCTTCGCGCCTTCGGTGTTCTCCTTGACTCCGGCGGCCACCGAACCGGTGAAGCCCGAGGGTTGTCCGATGCGCAACTGGGCATGCGCCGACGTGACGATCGAAGCCAGCAGCATGCCGGTCACGCAGGTGCGCCAGCACCGGCCCATGCGCCTGTCCCTTTGTGTGCTCATGCCGTTTCCTTGTCAAGTCCACCGTCCGGTCATGCTAGCCATTCCGCAACCCATGCGCATTGTGGAGATGACGTAGAGGATTACCCGGAAAACGGGGCCTCCGTAGAATCTCTGGCTCCTTGTGCTGGAGCCCTGCATGGCCGACGAACTGCCGCCGAATACCTCCCCTCTGGACCAGACGTCCGACCGGCCCGGACCGGACCGCCGGGGTTCTCCAGCCACAAGGACCATTCGCATCCGAGGTGCACGGCAGCACAACCTCAAGAACCTGGACCTGGACATCCGCACCGGCGAGCTCACGGTGGTGACGGGGCCCAGCGGTTCGGGCAAGTCCAGCCTGGTGTTCGACACCCTGTTCGCCGAGGGGCAGCGCCGCTACGTCGAGACCTTCAGCGCCTATGCGCGCCAGTTCCTGGACCGCATGGACAAGCCGGCGGTCGACCGGGTGGAAGGCGTGCCGCCGGCCATCGCCATCGACCAGACCAACCCGGTCCGGTCCTCGCGCTCCACGGTCGGCACCATGACCGAACTGAACGACCACCTCAAGCTGCTGTTCGCGCGCGGGGCCAACCTGTTCGACCGAGAGACCGCGCTGACGGTTCGGCACGATTCGCCCGAGACCATCTTTGCCGAGCTGCAGCGCCGCTCGAAGGAACAGGGCGACCCGAGACTGGTCGTGACCTTTCCGGTCGAACTGCCGGCGTCGACCACGCCCGAAGAAGTCGAACAATGGCTATCGGCCAGTGGCTACACACGCGTACAGGCCGAGCGCATCGTGCAGCGTGAAGTCAAGCACGAAGCACCTGCCAAGGGCAAGAAGGCCAAACCGGTGAGCGAGGCGGTCAAGCTGCTGGACGTGGTGGCCGACCGCTTCCGAATGGGCAACGCCGAACCGGCGCGGGTGATGGAAGCCATCGAGGCCGGGCTCAAGCGGGGTGCGGGCAAGCTGATGGTCTATGTGCTCAAGGACGAGACCCGACCCGACGCCGGGCCGCCCCAAGTCGGGTCAGCCCCCTCGGGGGGCAGCGAACCACGCGAAGCGGGGAGCGTGGGGGTGGCCGTTCCTGCCGACGCCGGGCCGCCCCAAGTCGGGTCAGCCCCCTCGGGGGGCAGCGAACCACGCGAAGCGGGGAGCGTGGGGGAACCGGTCATCTGGCGTTTCAGCACGGGTCTGCATTGCCCGGAAAGCGACATCCGCTACGCCGAACCGACGCCCTCGATGTTCTCGTTCAACTCCGCCGTGGGCGCCTGCGAGTCCTGTCGCGGCTTCGGGCGCGTGATCGGGGTGGACTACGGCCTGGTGATTCCGGATGGCAAGCTCACCTTGCGCAACGGAGCGGTCAAGGTGTTCCAGACGCCGGCCTGGAAGGAGTGCCAGGACGACCTGATGCGTCACGCCGAGAGCGCCGGCATCCCGCGCGATACGCCGTGGAACCGGCTGACCCCGGAGCAGCAGCACTGGGTGAAGTCGGGTTCGCCGAACTGGAACGGCAAGTGGAACCAGCAGTGGTACGGCATTGCCCGCTTCTTCGAGTACCTGGAGAGCAAGGCCTACAAGATGCACATCCGGGTG
>JALOSN010000057.1 GCA_025458415.1 Hydrogenophaga sp. | reverse complement strand
CGCCCCTGCGCTTCGTGCGCACCCGGCCCTGACCGATCGGGGACTCAGGCCAGCACGCCGCTGCGCAAGTGCAGCACGCGGCTGCAGCGGGCCGCCAGGCTCTCGTCGTGGGTCACCACCACAAAGGCGGTCCCCTGGTCCCGAGCCAGCTGCACCATCAGCTCGAACACCCCGTCGGCGGTACCGCGGTCCAGATTGCCCGTCGGCTCATCGGCCAGCACGCAGGCCGGACGCGTGACCAGCGCACGCGCAATCGCCACGCGCTGGCGTTCGCCGCCGGACAGCTCGGCTGGCCGGTGCCGCAGCCGCTCGGCCAGCCCCACGCGCGACAGGGTGTCGGCCGCCTGCGCACGCGCCTGGTTCCGGTCCATGCGCCGGATCCACAGCGGCATGGCCACGTTGTCGACGGCACTGAACTCGGGCAGCAGATGGTGGAACTGGTAGACAAAGCCCAGGTGCTGGTTGCGCAGGGCGCCCTGGCGCGAGGCACTGAGGTCGCTGATGGTCTCACCCATCAGCCTCACCTGCCCCTGTGAGGGGGCGTCCAGGCCACCCAGCAGGTGCAGCAAGGTGCTCTTGCCCGAACCCGAGGCGCCGACGATGGCCACGGTCTCGCCCCGGCGCACCGTCAGATCCACGCCACGCAGCACCGTGACATCGAGGCGACCTTCGGTGAAACGCTTGTTCAGGCCTTGCGCCTGGATGACCAGTTCACTCATACCTGAGCGCCTCAGCAGGATTGACTCGGCTGGCGCGCCAGCTCGGGTAAATGGTGGCCACAAACGACAAGGCCAGCGAGATCAGCGCAATCGGCAGGATGTCACTGCGCTGGGGATCGCTGGGCATGCGGTTGATCAGGTAGATGTCCTGCGGCAGGAAACTGGCGCCCAACGCCTGCTCCAGGGCCGGCACGATGGTGTCGATGTTGAAGGCCACACCCAGGCCCAGCAGCAAGCCCGCACCGGTACCGATGATGCCGACCATCGCACCTTGCACCATGAACACGGCCATGATGCTGCCCGGGCTGGCGCCCAGGGTGCGCAGGATGGCGATATCGGCGCGCTTGTCGGTGACGGTCATCACCAGGGTCGAAACCAGGTTGAAGGCCGCCACCGCCACGATGAGGGTGAGGATGATGAACATCATGCGCTTTTCGAGCTGGACGGCGGCGAACCAGGTCCGGTTCTGGCGCGTCCAGTCGCGCACCAGCAGACCCGGGTCCAGCCGGCCGGCGATGTCGAACGACACCTCGCGCGCGGCGTGCAGGTCACGGATCTTCAGCCGGACCCCTGTCGGTCCCTCGACCCGGAAAATGCGGGCTGCATCGTCCACATGCATCAGCGCCAGCGCCGAGTCGTACTCGTAGTGGCCGGAATCGAAAATGCCCACCACCGACAGCTGGCGGATGCGGGGCACCACGCCAGCGGGCGTGACCTGGCCGCTGGGGGCAATCAGCGTCACGGTGTCGCCCGTGATGACGCCCAGGTTGCGCGCCAGCTCGCCGCCCAGCACCACGCCGAAGGCCCCCGGCTGCAGGCGAGGCAGCACGGTATCGGCCATATCGGCCGCCAGGTCGGTCACCCCCGGCTCCAGCGCGGGGTCGATACCCCGCACCAGCGTGCCCTTCATGTCCTCGCCTCGGGCGATCAGCGCCTGGGCCCCGACAAAGGGTGCCGCGCCGAGCACCTCGGGGTGGGCCTGGACGGTGGACAGCACGCGCGACAGGTCGGGGATGGCCTCACCCGCCGGCTCGTAGATCTCGATGTGCGAGAGCACGCCCAGCATACGGTCGCGCACCTCCTTCTGAAAACCATTCATCACCGACAGCACGATGATGAGCGCGGCCACACCCAGGGCGATGCCCAGCATGGACACCCCCGAAATGAAGGAGATGAAGCCATTGCGCCGGGTGGCACGGCCAGCGCGGGTGTAGCGCCAGCCCAGGATGAGTTCGTAGGGGGTTCGCATCAGGCAGTCAGGACGAGGCACCGGAACCGGTTTTCCGGGTCAGAGACACGGGATCAGCGCCGGGTTCCATCCACCATTGTGGCATCCCCGACAATCGAGCCATGTCCGCTCCCGAGATGGCCCCCCTGGGCTGCCCAGACTTGCTCATTGCCTGTGCCGCCGCTTCGGCGCCGGCCTGTCAGGCCCTGCTGCCCGGTCTGCAGTTGCCGTACCTGCAGGCCCTGCTGGCCCGCCTGACGGTTCAAGCCGTGGACGAGGGCAGCGAGCACAGCCTGAGCCCACCCCACGAGCGGGCGCTGGCGAGGGCACGGGGTCTCCCGGGCGCCGACGGGCGGCTGCCCTGGGCCTCTGCCGACAGCGATGAACCGGACAGGCCCCAGGCCTGGTTCAGCCCCTGCCATTTCCAGATCGGCATCGACCAGGTGACGCTGCTGCCTGCCGACCAGATCGGGCTGGACGATGTCGCCTCGCGTGCCCGCCCTGGGAGAGCCGCTGCGCGCCCTGGCCTGCGCCAGCCTGGACCGGGTCAGCGGCCGGCCGGTCGGCCCCTGGCTCACCGATTCGCCCGACAACCCCCAGGGCCAGCGCCTGCTGCAGCGCCTGCAGAGCGAGGCCCAGATGCTGTTCTACACCCTGCCGATCAACGACGCCCGCGAGGCGGCAGGCCAGCTGCCGGTCAACGGTTTCTGGGTGCATGGCGCTGGCGCCTGTGCCGAGCCACAGCGGCTGCGACCCGGACCCCGCAGTCCCGACAACCTGCGCCAGGCCGCGCTGCGGGACGACTGGGCAGCCTGGCAGACCGCCTGGCAGGACCTGGATGCCGGCCCGGTGGCGGAACTGCTGCGTGCCGCTGAGGCCGGGCAGTCCGTGCAGCTGATCCTGTGCGGGGAGCGTCATGCACAACACTGGAGCACCCCCGGCCCCCGACAGACCGGCAGCCTCTGGCAGCGGCTGAGCGCCCGCTGGCGCCGCCCGCCGCCGGTTGGTGAGACACTGGCCAGCCTATGAAGATCGTTACCCGCGACATTCCGCCACGCGCCGCCTGGACGCTGGAACAGAGCGGCCTGCACCCCTTGCTGGCGCGCCTGTTCGCGGCACGAGGCGTGCAGCACCCCGACGAACTGGACGACGCCCTGGCGCGACTGCTGCCGCCCACCTCCATGCACGGCACCACCGAAGCACGGCGCCACCGCCTGCGCGGTCGCCGTGCGCGGCTTGCGCCTGCTGGGCGCCCCCCTGGGCTGGGACCGGGTGGAGTACCTGGTGCCCGATCGCGTCATCGACGGTTATGGCCTGACACCTGCCATCGCACAGCGCGTCCGGCAGCGCGGTGCCGACTGGCTGCTGACGGTGGACAACGGCATCGCCAGCGTCGAAGGCGTGCGCGTGGCGCGCGAACTCGGCCTTCAGGTGCTGGTCACCGACCACCACCTGCCGGCCGTGCAGGATGGTGTTGTCACGCTGCCGCAGGACTGCCTCATCGTCAACCCGAACCAGCCCGGCTGCGGCTTCGAGAGCAAGAGCATCGCCGGGGTCGGTGTGATGTTCTACGTGCTGCTGGCGCTGCGTGCCGAGCTGCGCGAGCGCGGTGTCTTTGACCAGAAGTCACAACCGAAGGTGGATGCGCTGCTGCCCCTGGTGGCGCTGGGCACCGTGGCCGACGTGGTGAAGCTGGACACCAACAACCGCCGCCTGGTGGCCCAGGGTCTGAAGCGGGTACGCGCCGGTGCCATGCCCCCCGGCATGGCTGCGCTGTTTGCGGCCTCCGGACGCCAGCCACAGAAAGCCAGCAGCTTCGATTTCGGTTTTGCCCTCGGCCCGCGCCTGAATGCGGCAGGTCGACTGGCCGACATGACGCTGGGCATCGAATGCCTGCTGACCGACGACCCGGGGCGCGCCGACGAACTGGCGCGCGCGCTGGACGGTATCAACCGCGAACGCCGCGCCATCGAGGGCGAGATGCGCGAGCAGGCCCTGCTGCTGGCCGAGGAGCTGTTCGACGAAAGCGAGGACCCGCCGCCGGCCATCACCGTGTTCGATCCCGACTTCCATGAAGGCGTGGTGGGCATCGTGGCCTCGCGGCTGAAAGACAAGCTGCACCGGCCGACCTTCGTGTTCGCTGCCAGCGGCGCCGAGGGCAAGGAACACGAACTCAAGGGGTCGGGCCGTTCGATTCCGGGCTTTCACCTGCGCGATGCCCTCGACCTGGTGGCCAAGCGCCACCCGGGCGTGCTGCTGCGCTTCGGCGGCCACGCCATGGCCGCCGGCTGCACCATCGACGAGGAACACCTGGACACCTTCGAGCAGGCGTTGGCCCAGGTGGCCCACGAGTGGCTGGATGCCGCCACCCTGCAACGCCGGCTGGAGGCCGACGGCGCACTGGAGCCGCAATACCGCCGTCCGGACCTGGTGGACGCGCTGCATGGGCATGTGTGGGGCCAGGGCTTTGCGCCGCCGGTGTTCTGCGAAGAGGTGCAGATCGTCAGCCAGCGGCTGGTCGCCGAAAAACACCTGGCCGTCAAGCTCAAGCACCAGGGCGAGCCGGTTGACGGCATCTGGTTCGGTCACACCGAGCCATTGCCCGCCAAGGTCCGGATCGCGTTCCGGCTGGATGCGGATGAATGGCAGGGACAGCGACGGGTGCGCTTCCTGATCGAAGCGGCGGAAGTTTGACCCCCCGCGCCGCGCCCCCCGGCGTCACCCCCCAGGGGGCGATACGTGCGGCCCGGCAGAACCGGTTTCATCGCATCCTGGAGCAGACGCGCACATCCAGCGCCGTTGCCAAAGATGGGCTATTCAGCCCATCAAGGCTTCACGCACCGCCGCCAGTTGCCGCCGCGAGACCGCCAGGCGTTCGTCGACGCCGTCCAAGCGCACGGTCCAGCCTTCGCCCTCGACCGGATCGCTGTGCTTCTCGACCGCCCGCACACGGCGGCGCGAGACCAGGGCGTTGCGATGCACGCGGACGAACAGGTGGCCGAAGCGCTGCTCCAGGTCGTTGAGTGCACCGTCGTAGATGTGCTCCTTGTCGCTGGTGCGCACGGTGATGTACTTGAGCTCGGCCTTCAGGTAGATGACATCGGCCAGCGCCACGCGCTCGCTGCGTCCACGCTCCTGGATGATGAGGCTTTCGCCGGCGCCTTCAATGATGGCCGGCTCGCTGTTGCGCAGGCGTTCCACTTTCTGCAAGGCCCGCAGCAAGCGTTCCAGTCGCACCGGCTTGGTCAGGTAATCGACCGCCTCCAGCTCGAAGGCCTGCACCGCGTGCTCGGCGTGCGCGGTGACAAAGATGATGGCGGGCGGGTCCGGCATGTTGCGCAGCGCACCCGCCAGGGCCATGCCGTCCACACCCGGCATGTGCACGTCGAGCATGATGACGTCCAGTCCGCCGCGCTGGATCTGATCCATGGCCTGCACCGCATTGCCGGCCTCAGCCAGGACCTCGACCCGAGGCTCCCGGCAGTCGCCCAGCAAGGTGCGCAGGCGCGAGCGCGCCAGTGCCTCATCGTCAACGATCAGTGCCCTCAGAACCATGCCTTGCTCCCGTGTCGGACCATGCCGATGCCCGTGTTATACCGGGATTTCCAGGCGAACCTGAAACACCCCATTGACCAGCGCGCTCTGGAACCTGCCCTGCACGTCGTGCAGCAGCGTCAATCGCTGGCGCACATTGTCCAGCGCCAGGCCGTGTCCGGGCTTGCCGGTGCCGGCCGGGACGGTGTTGGTGACCTTGATCACCACCACACTGCCCCTGCGCTGGGTGCTGATGCGCACCACGGCACCATCAGGACTGGGTTCCACCCCATGCTTGACCGCATTTTCCACCAGGGGCTGCAGGATCAGGGGCGGCAGCTTGGCCTTGAAGCTGGCTTCGTCCAGGCTCCACTCCACTTTCAGGCGATCGCCGAAACGCACCTGCTCGATGGCCAGGTAGTGTTCGGCCAGCTCCAGCTCCTGCAGCAGGGGCACGGCCTGCTGCGTGTCGGCCAGGGCGTGGCGGAACAGTTCGCTGAGGTCTTCCAGCAGGCTCTCGGCCTTCGCCGGCTCGGCGCGCACCAGGGCAATGGCGCTGTTGAGGGTGTTGAACAGGAAGTGGGGCCGGATGCGGGCCTGAAGTTCGGCCAGCTGCGCCGTGGTGCCGGCCGGCTCACGGGCCTTGAAGCGCCAGACCAGCGCCATCACAAACACGAGTGCCACCAGTGCACCGGCCGCCGCGCTGGCCAGCCAGGGCGCCGGATCGACCAGCCCCATCCACGACACCATGGCGCAGCCGTACAAGGCCATGACGGCCCCCAGGGCAATGCCGACGGCCCACTGTACCGGTTCGACCAGCCGATCGAGCGGACGTTTGACGGCACACATCACCAGCAGCCAACCCAAGGTGGCCGGAAGGGCGGCCCCGGTGACCAGCGCCACCAGTCTGAGCCAGCCCCACGCGCTGGTGGCACCGAACAACGCCGCCACCGCCACCACCAGCTGCACAAACACCACGGCCCTCAGCACCACCCCGACCTGGCAGGTGTCGAACACCACATCGCGCTGCTTGAGCGCCGGCATGTCGGTCATGGGGCGCGCGCCGGCGGCGTGCGACAGCTCCTGGAAGCTCGATAAAATCCGGGAATCTTTCATGGGTTTCGTGGGGTCGTCCTGGCGGTGACTGTCGCAGGCGCACGCAGCGTGCCACGATCCTGGTCATCCTCTCCCGCCCCCGGCGGGCCTCCCGATTCCCTCCAGCCGCTGGCAACACCATGTCCACCAATCAGCTCGACAAAAAATCCGAAGCCTGGTCCGCCCTATTCTCGGAGCCCATGAGCGAGTTGGTCAAGCGGTATACCGCCAGTGTCTTCTTTGACAAGCGACTGTGGCGACATCGAGCGAGGGATGGCCCAGATCCGCGCGGAGATCGAGGCCGGCACGTTTGAATGGAAGCTGGACCTGGAAGACGTGCACCTGAACATCGAGGCGCGCCTGACCCAGCTGGTGGGCGACGCCGGCAAGCGCCTGCACACCGGCCGCAGCCGCAACGACCAGGTGGCCACCGACGTGCGCCTGTGGTTGCGCGACGAGATCGACCTCATCAGCGATCTGCTCAAGGAATTACAGGTCGCGCTGGTGGATGTCGCCGAGCAGAACGTGGACGTGATCCTGCCCGGCTTCACCCACCTGCAGGTGGCGCAGCCGGTGAGTTTTGCGCACCACCTGCTGGCCTATGTGGAAATGTTCGCCCGCGACGCCGAGCGCATGGCGGACGTGCGCCGCCGCACCAACCGACTGCCGCTGGGCAGCGCCGCGCTGGCCGGTACCACCTACCCGCTGGACCGCGAGCGCGTGGCCAAATCGCTGGGTATGGAAGGTGTCTGCCAGAACAGCCTGGACGGCGTGAGCGACCGCGACTTCGCGATCGAGTTCACCGCCGCCGCCTCGCTCTGCATGGTGCACATCAGCCGCTTCAGCGAAGAGCTGATCCTGTGGATGAGCCAGAACTTCGGCTTCGTGAAGATCGCCGACCGCTTCACCACCGGCTCGTCCATCATGCCGCAGAAGAAGAACCCCGACGTGCCCGAACTCGCCCGCGGCAAGACCGGGCGCGTGGTCGGCCACCTGATGGGCCTGATCACCCTGATGAAGGGCCAGCCGCTGGCCTACAACAAGGACAACCAGGAGGACAAGGAGCCGCTGTTCGACACCGTCGACACGCTCAAGGACACGCTGCGCATCTTCTGCGAGATGGTGGGCGGCCAGCTGAATCCGGCGACCGGACGGAAAGAGGGGGGCATCACCGTCAACGCGCAGGCCATGGAGGCCGCCGCCAACAAGGGCTACGCCACCGCCACCGACCTGGCCGACTACCTGGTCAAGAAGGGTCTGCCCTTCCGCGACGCGCACGAGACGGTGGCACATGCCGTCAAGGCCGCCACCAGCCACAGTTGCGACCTCTCGGAGTTGCCGCTGACGGTGCTGCAGGGCTTCCACCCCGGCATCGAAAAGGACGTGTTCGACGTGCTGAGCCTGCGCGGCAGCCTGCACGCCCGCAACACCCTGGGTGGTACCGCTCCGTCGCAGGTCAGGTATCAGATCGCGCGACATCGGTCACGACTGGCCTGAGGCGGCGGACTCAAGAACCCGTCGGCCAGACCGATACCCCCAACAAGGGGCGCGCTCACCTTAGGGGTGCGCCCGTGTTGTGAGGAGCTTCCATCGTGTCTGCCTTCGTCGTCTGGATCGCGGCCGTCCTGGCCTTCGCCCTGCTCTGGTGGATCTTTCGCAGACGCTCGGCCCCGGCACGAACGGCACAGCGTGCCACCCATCCGGCCGAGCTGACCTCCCGCACCCCGTCTGCAGACCTGGCTTTGCGCGCCCGCACCGGCAGCACGGAAGGGGCCATCCCGTCATCTGTTGCCGCGAACTGGCAGCCGCCGGCGCCGTCAGCCCCGCCGGCCGAACTGACCGAGCTGGACTGGCTGCGCGCCAGCAACCTGGACGCCGCCCGGCGCGACCAACTGCTCCAGGCCATCCGTGGCATTCCCAGACCCCCGCGCTCCCTGCAGCAGCTGCTGTCGCCCGAATTTGTGGCCAAAGCCGACTCGGCCGATCGCCCACCTGGGCCAGGCGGTGACCTTCCTGGGCATGAACACGGTGCGCAGCATCTGCCTGCAGTACATGCTGGCCGAAGCCTTCAAGCCGGGCCTGGCGTCGGCCCAGCAGGCGTTTGACGCCATCTGGCGGTGGTGCGGCACGGCCAGCGAGCTGGCGGTCCGGCTGGGCAAGGGCATGAACCTGCCCAACCAGGGCGCGTTGTCCACGCAAGTGGTGCTGGGCTTTGTGGGACAGCTGGCCGTCGCCTCCCTCATGCCCCCCAAGGCGCTGGCCGCCTGGATGGCGGCCGACCGGATCGGCCGCACCCGCATGGAACAGGAGACACTCGGCTTGAGCGCCGGCGAACTGGGGCCGATGCTGCTGAGCACCTGGGCCCTGCCGCCCGACCTGGTGGATGACGTCGGCGAGACCGCACGTGTGCTGGTGACACCAGCCCGTCAGGCCGATACCACCCGTGCCCCCTGGCTGGGACTGGCCTCGCTCTGCCACCACCTGGGCGAACACCCGGAAGACGGCCACATCGGCGTCTGCAGCGGGCTTGCGGAGCGGCTGTCGGCACAGGCCCAGACCTTCCACCTGGCGTCCTACCTGGCGCACCCGGCACTGGCACGGCTGCCTGCAGTGCTGGCGTCCCACGATGTCCAGTCCTGCCTGTCGCCCGCTTCGGCAGACGAGGCGGGCAACTGATCAAGACCAGGACCGGCGCCCTGCGGCTTCAGTCAGGCCCGGTGGCGGGCTGCCTGGCCCACGCAGGCAAGGTGTCGCGGTCGCGGACCAGCCGTCGGGAAAAGAACGATTCGGATGGCGCCCGCCCATAACTGCGGGCCCAGGCCTTGGCAAAATGGGCCGAATCGGCAAAACCGGCCATCAGGGCGACGTCGGTCAGGGAGTGCCCCTCACCCAGAAAACGGGCGGCGGCCCGGATCTTCGCCGAGACCGCATACTGGCGCAGCGATACCCCCACCTGGGCCGAAAACAGGCGACAGGCATGTCCCGGCGACAAGCTCAGGGCCTGCGCCAGCTCCCGCAGGCCGCAGTGCGGGCGGCCCTCGATGGTGCGCATCATCCAGACCACGCGCTCGTCCGGTGGCGGGGCTTCCGGAAACCGGTTGGCCAGGTGATGAATCGCTTTGCGCAATGCCCGGTCGTACACCGCACCATCCAGCGCGTGCGTCAGGAAAGCCAGGCCCAGCCCACGGAGTTCGTCGCCCAGGTCGTCGTCCAGCACCAGCACGTCAGCCGCAGCGGTGGCCGCTGCCAACGAGCGAAAGCGGGCATGGATGGGCTCCACATCGACCAGCAGCAGGGGGACGTCGGATGCGCACAGGCGACGCTGGCGCAAAGGCTCCACCAGCAACGTGCGACCCTGAAAGCGGCCGCCACGCGTCTCGATGCACAACGGGTCATCGGCCAGGGCCACCAGAATCGAACAGGCCGTCCGGCAGGCGCGGCTGGTCATGCCCGGTGTGGCGTAGCTGAAACTGTCGCCGTGCAGCCGAACCCGGTCACTGGCCGCCCGGATGCCATCGGCCACAGGGCCACAGGCCGACCCGGCTGCGCCACCGAATGACGTTCCGACCCGACTGTCCATCTGCCTCCTTTGACACTGGCCACGAAAGCCGTCCCACAAAGGACACCCGCCCAGACCTACGGACCTGCAGGCCGGAACCGGCCCGATGCCATTTCCTCGTCCAGCCGGACCTGGGCGCGCATGGCTTTGTCCTCCATGCTCGCATGCGGCACCGGATCGTCCCTCATCAGCTCCAGCAGGCGTCGCGCGATGGCGTCCTCTTCTGCAAACATGCGTCGCGCTGCTTCAGACCCGAAGTAGCTGACACGCAGGGCCTGGAGACCGTCGAGCTCCGCCAGGCCCTCCTCGGCCACCAGGGGTGCGTGACCCGGAGGATAACTGCGCTTCTGGGCATCTGCATAGCCGGCGTACTGCTGGACCAGCTGCCGCGCTGCGGCGCCGGCCGGGGGTGGCAATCCGGCCAGGTGCCTGTCGAGTTGTTGTTCGAGCTGAACCGGGTCGTGCAAGGCCAGCAGGCGCTCCACCCCCAGGCGGGTGCGTTCGTCCAGCTGCAGTTGCCCGCGTTCGTCCAGACGGAACAGCCCATCGGAGACCATGGCGGTTGCCGGCGGGGGCACTGTCACCGGGGCGGGTACGGCCATGACCGGCTCCGGCGCGGTGCCCAGCTCGGCATTGCCCCACCAGCGCACGTCGGCCCGTGGGCCGCCGGCGCTGGCCGGCGGCTCGATCGCCTCTGGGCCGTGTTCACCACGCCAGGCGATGCCGGCCACGCTGACGGCCACCAGGACCACCGCCACCCAGCCCAGGCGCCTCAACCAAGAAGCAGGGCCCTTTGCCGGCTGAACCCGTGCGCGGTGACCATGGCCCATCAGCGTCATCAGACGACGTGTGTCGTGTTGCATGGCCAGCCAGGCTCAGTACGGGCAGTTCTGCTGGTACCGGGCGAACACCTGACTGGTTGCATACTGGTTGTGCGGCGTGCCGCACAGGAACGGCGAATAGCGGGTGTCGCCATCGACGAAACGCTTCATCCACGTGACGGCGTAACGGCCGATGGGGGTGTTGGTCGTGTTCGGAGCAAAGTGACTGGCGTTGTTGAGCTCACCGTAGGCCTTGGGCAGCGAGGCCGCCAGGCTGCTGTAGAAAGGCCGTGCATGGGTGACCACGGATGCCACCGAGTCATTGTCGGCGCCGATGATCATGGTGGGTACGCGGACAGCCGAGAAATCCTTGGACACGCTCCACGGGGTCATGGGGTAGACCGCCCGCAGGCTCGGGTTGTCCCGGGCAGCGATCAGCGAGCCACCCCCCCCCATCGAGTGACCGGCCACCGCCAGCCGCGCGGCATCGACCCGGCTGCGCACGGTGGAGCTGGCACGGTTGACCACGTGGTCCAGCGCGGCCATCAGCTGTGTGGCCCGGCTGGGCGGCTGGTCGAGGGTGGAGTTGGTGTCGATGGTGATGACCACGAAGCCGTGCGAGGCCAGCCTGCGCCCGAGCCAGGCGATGCTGGACTGCCGGGCGGTATAGCCCGGGCTGATCGCGACCACACCATAGCGGCCACTGGCGGACGGGTAGTAGATGGTGCCCCCGCCGAAACCCCGTGCCGAGAACGAGGACACCGATGTCGAACTGATGGACAACGGACCCGAGGTGGCGTTGAGCGAGGTCGAGGTGGGATCGGATGTCTGCGCCTGCGCGGCCAGGCCGAAACAGGCGAGCGGCAGAGCGCAGGCCATGTGGCGCACGCGGGCGCCCCAGCGTGTGGTCAGAGAAAAGTCCATGAAAGCGTCTCCTGTGTGTATGAACCGCCGCCCCCGGCGGTCGCCTGGCTGGGCCCCGCGAAACCCCGGGGGCCTGGACCGTGCCTACGATCCGGGCGCGATGATAGGAAGACGCTCGCAAAAGCGCTTGTATCGGATTGACATGGCTGTTCAGCCGATGACAGCGAGCCTGCCATCAACCGTTGGCCTGGCGGTGAGATCGGCTTGACCTGCATCAAGGCACGCCCGGCGGGTACGGGTATCCTCCGGCCCCATGGAAAACTCTGCCTACACCGACGGCGCTGTCGCCGCGCCCCAGGGCCTGCACTGGACCGATGCGCTGAACACGGGCGATGCCCGCATGGACGACACGCACCAGGAATTCGTGACCCTGCTCAACGAACTGCTGCAGACGCCGCCCGAGCGCCAGCTGTCGCTCTACCGCGCCTTCATCGAGCACACGGTGGCGCATTTCGCGCAGGAAGAACGCTGGATGGGCCGAGGCCCTGGCCGAGTGGTTCCCGCAGCACGCCGCCAGCATGGACGCCGGCCTGGCCCTGCACCTGAAGGACGTGGGCTTCGACACCCGCACCGAGACCCTGGCCGACCCCGGCAAGGTTCGCCCGGCTTCCATGAGTGGCTGCGGCAGCGTGAGCTGCAGCTGAGCGGCTACGGGGCAGGCGGTGCCCTCGCCTGGCCCACCCGGTAGTGCGTGAACAGGTCCGATGGGCGCTTGGCCTACAGTGCAAGCTCGAACCCAAAGGAACCGCATGAACTCACCGTGGTGGAGACGCTTTTTCAGCAGCGCGGCAGGCGCATCCCATGCAGCCCCTGCGCCGGCCCTCGTCAACGATGTGGACAATCCTCCTGACCGCGTTGAAGCGACCGGTATCTCGCCGCTGATGTTCAAGCCGCTGCTGCAGATGTCCGAAGGCCTTCCCCGCCCTGACTGGGATATGGTCACCGCCTGGATCGCCTCGATTCCCGACCACAGCGAGCAGGCGGCGGCCTGGGGTCGCTGTGAAATCGCCTGGTTGCAGCACCTTCAGTCGGCACTTGGTCAGCGCTATCGATTGCGAATGACCGACGAGGTGGCGTTGCTCTCGACCCTGGACGACGTCACCGCCAAGGCCACCCTGGCCTTTGTGGCCAGGTCCAGAGAACGTATTGCGCGAACGCTGGCCGGGCTCGCGCAAGTGCCGGAATGGGGGTACGACATCGTGCTGGTCCTCGACGACGAAGACACCTACTACCGCTATGCATCCCACCACTACCCCGACGAAGGCGAGTTTGCGATCAGCAGCGGCATGTACCTGGGGGGTGCGTGTGGCCACTTCATCACGGTCAAGAACCAGCTGCAGAGCATCGAACCCACCATCGTTCACGAGCTGACCCACGCGCTGCTGGGCCACCTGCCGATTCCCGCCTGGCTCAACGAAGGCCTTGCGGTCAACACCGAGCACCGCTTCTACCCGCCCGTCATCGGCTCGCACCGGGGTGGGTACGATGCAGCGCTTCAACATGCGCGTCATCAGAAATTCTGGGGCCTTGCCGAAATCCAGCAGTTCTGGTCGGGCGACTCGTTTGACCGCACCGACCAGGGCAACGAACTGTCCTATGACCTGGCCCGCATCCTCACCGCACACTTCGCCACCGACTGGCAACGCTTCACGGCATTTGCGCTGGAGGCCCACCACTTTGACGGTGGAGCGCAAGCGGCCCGGGAACGGCTGGGCATCAGCCTCGGCAGCGCTGTCTGCGCGCTGCTGGAGCGCGAGTACACGCCAGAGCATGAGCCGCATGAACAGACTGTCAGCGATCACCAAGGCGGCCCCTTATCGGGGCGCAGGGTGCTGCGAGCGGAAGATGCCAGACCATGAGCGATGCCCGCCCGTGTCAGACGCACCACCTCGCCAGACCCCGGGTGATGCGATTGCTGGCCGCAGCATTGCTGATCACACTGACCGGATGTGACGTCCAGCCCGGCAACGAAAGCGGCTTCAGAACCTCCGAGCCGCAGCGGATGGCCAAGATCAAGAAGGCCCTCGCCCGAGAAGGCATCCCGTTCCGGGAAGACGCCGACGGCAGTCTCTGGTTCGAGAACCGGCACAAGACCGCCGTCGACGCCGTGGTGGCGGCCACCGACGGTTCACACGTCACACGCAACATTCGGCTGGAAGACCCGGAACTGGCCGAGGTGGCCCTGAGGGCCTTGAGCGAAAAAGGCATCGAAGGGACGCTCGACGGGTCCGGCGTCTCGTGGACCACGGCGCCCGAGGAAGACACCGACGCAGTGTCTGCCCACGTGCACGCCGCCCTCTCTGCCCATCTGGCCAAGGCCGCCACAGGATGTGCGCCGCGTCCAGCCCCCTGCACCCGCTGACGCTGGGTCGCCGGCCTTCAGCGCGGATGCAGCGGCGACCGTAGCCGCCGCGCGGGTCACACCATCGTGTTGACTTGCGTGCCCACCGGGCCGCTGCCAGCCAGCGGCAGATTGCCCGCCACGCCATTGATCAGCGCGGCCGCGCCACGGCGCGTCTGGACCACACGGTCAACCGCCAGGGCGGGGGAAACGGACATGTCCATGGGGAATCCTTTGAAACCGTTTGGCTTTTATCGGCCGGTGGACCGGGGGGCTTGAACCCAAGGTGATCAGCCGCTTCGGTTGCATTGACAAATGTATCCCATGGACTACACTACCGCCATGCGTGTACAGATGACCGAGGTCTATCGGGACTGGATCAACGCACTCAGGGACAGGACCATCCGGGCACGCATCCAGGTGCGGGTGGACCGGCTGGTGCATGGCAATCCGGGCCAGCACCGCCATCTGGGTGAAGGTGTGGCCGAGCTCAAGATCGACATCGGGCCGGGCTACCGCGTGTACTACACAGAACGCAACGGGGAGCTGATCGTGCTGCTGGCGGGTGGCGACAAGTCCAGCCAGCAGAAAGACATCGCGATGGCGCTGGAACTCGCGCGCCATCTCTAGGAGCCACACCATGACCCGAGCTGCACCCGCCAAAACCAAAACCGTCGCCTACGACGTTGCCGAACAGCTGCGCACGCCCGAAGAAATGGCCGCGTACCTCGACGCCTGGCTCACCGACGCCCCCGACGACGCCGCAGGCATCGCCCGCGCGCTGGGCGACATCGCACGCGCCAAAGGCATGACCCAGGTCGCTCGCGACGCTGGGCTGAGCCGCGAGAGCCTCTACAAGGCACTGAGCGAAAACGGCAACCCGAGCTTGGCGACCGTGCTCAAGGTCGCGAAAGCTCTGGGGGTTCGGCTGCACGCGCAGGTGGCATGAGCGCAACTGGTTGGAGACCTTGATGACCTCACTCGCCGCCGCTCCCTGAAAAGAATCTAAAGGCACCTGCAGGTGCTGCGGAAACACCTCGAAAACCATCTGGGGCGACCTGTCCGACGACCAGGGCACACAGGCGGTCTACTACGTCCACTGGACCGTGGACTCACCCGATCACTTCCCCAACATCGATCTCATCATCGGCCCATGGGGCGACGGAACAGACGCCGGCCAGCGAGTGCTCGCATGCCTCCGGTTCCGGCCTGCGCCCGATGGCGGCTCCTTCATGGACATCGACGCAGGCGACCGGCGCCGAAGCAACAAGCCGCTCTTCAGCCGAAGCCTGCGCCGGGATGAAATCGTCGGCACACCGCTGGCGTCACAGGTCTTCCAGCTGGTGGACGCGATCTGGCTCACCGATCCGCGCATCGAAGCAGTGAAGGCGCTCTGCCAAGCCTTGCCTCGTCGGTAACAAACCGAACACAATGGCCGCAGAGCCATTCCGGCCGGACCACACACGACGCCCAGGGAGGGAGCGACATGACAGCAGAGGCACCGCCGCGCCGGTTCCACATCCGCGTTGACCGCACACTCACGCAGCCGCAGGTGCTCAGCCTGCTGCGTGAACACCTCGCTGGCATGCACGCCGAATCACCGCCCGAAAGTGTGCACGCGCTCGACCTGAGCGGCCTGCGCCGGCCCGAGATCACCTTCCTCACCGCCTGGCGCCTGCCTGCGGACGCCGCACCCGGCGCTGAACCCGAAGCCGTGGGCGAACTGGTCGCCATGGGCGCCCTCAAGGAACTGACGCCCACCACCGCATCCGGAGGCGGGCACGGCGAACTCAAGTCCATGCGCACCCGTGCGCGCCACCTGCGCCAGGGCGCCGCCCAGGCCATCCTCACCGAACTTCTCAGGCTCGCCCGCGAGCGCGGCTACGCGCGCGTCAGCCTGGAAACCGGCAGCACGCCGGCGTTTGATGCCGCGATCGCGATGTACCGGCGGTTCGGGTTTGCCGAATGCGGGCCGTTTGCGGAGTACCGGGAGGATCCGTTCAGTCGCTTCATGGCACTGTCCTTGGCATAGACCTGCGTGCGACGTTTCACAAACACCCACGCAGCACCGTCTTCAACACCTTCCCATAGTTGTTCTTTGGCAGCGCATCGACCAGCTGGTACCGCTTGGGCCTCTTGAAGCGGGCAATCTGGTCCAGGCAGAAGGCGTCGAGCGCCTTGGCGTCCAGCGCTGCGCCGGGCTGCGGCACCACAAACGCCACCACGATTTCGCCCCACTCGGGGTCGGGCGCGCCGACCACGGCCACTTCGGCCACGCCGGGTGCGTGCAGCAGCACCTCCTCCACCTCGCGCGGGTAGATGTTGCTGCCGCCGCTGATGATGAGGTCCTTGCTGCGGTCCTTGAGGGTGAGGAAGCCGTCGGCGTCCAGCGTGCCCATGTCGCCGGTCAACAGCCACCCGTCGCGG
Organism: Hydrogenophaga sp.; assembly: GCA_025458415.1. Taxonomy (GTDB): domain Bacteria; phylum Pseudomonadota; class Gammaproteobacteria; order Burkholderiales; family Burkholderiaceae_C; genus Hydrogenophaga. Next base: position 11,372 of record JALOSN010000057.1, on the reverse strand, counting down.
ATGGCGGCCTGCGTGGCCTCGGGGTTGCGCCAGTAGCCGGCCATGACGCTGTCGCCCTTGATCAGCACTTCACCCACTTCGCCCGCGGGCAGTGACCGGGGTCTGCGCCACGCCGACGGAGGCGATGCGCGCTTCGTGCCGCGGGTGCGCGGTGTCGGCCAGGTGGGCGCGGCTGAGGGCGGTGCCGGTCATGGGACTTTCGCCCTGGCCGTAGATCTGCACGAAGCGCGGGCCCATGGTGCGCAACGCGCGGCGGATGTCGGCGGCGTACATGGGTGCGCCGCCGTAGACGATGGTCTTGAAGCTGTGGCCGCACTGATCGGGCGTGAGACCCTGCGCTTCGGCCTCGTCGACGATGCGTTTGACGATGGTCGGGGCGGCGAACAGCGAGAGCGGGCCGAGCGCGCGGCCAAGTTCGAACAGCTCGGTGGCATCGAACCCGCCCGAGGCGGGCACCACGTGCCGCGCGCCGGCCATGAGGTGCGGAATGGCGTAGAGGCCGGCGCCGTGCGACATGGGCGCGGCGTAGGCGATGGCATCTCCCGCATCGACGGGATCGACGTCGTTGAAGTAGCCCAGGCCCATGGTGAGCAGGTTGCGGTGCGTGATCATCACGCCCTTGGGCCGACCGGTGGTGCCGCTGGTGTAGAACAGCCACGCGGTGTCGTCGGGAGCGCGGTCTTCGATCTCTTCCAGACACTCGCCTTCGTCCATCCACGCGTCGCAGTCGGCGCTGTCCACGTCCATCACACCGTCCAGCCCGGTGAGTTCGGCCGGGTCGGGCACGATGTCCGAGGTGACGAAGACCCAGCGCGCCCCCGCGTTCTCCACAATCCACTGCACTTCCCTGAGGTGCAGCTTGGCGTTCACCGGCACCACCACCAGCCCGGCCCACCAGGTGCCGAACAGCAGTTCCAGGTAGCGCGGGTGGTTGCGCATGAACAGCACAACCCGGTCGCCCGGCAGCAGCCCGGCTGCAAGCAAACGCGCACCGATGCGTGCTGCGCGCCGCGCCCACTGCGCGTGGGTGGCCACCGGCTGGCTGCCGCTGAAGATGGCGGGGCGATCTGGGTGTTCCAGCGCTTTGCGCTGCAGGAGGTGGGCGAGGTTCACGGCGGGGTCTCCGAAGCGTTTTCCGACACGATACATTCAACCCATGCGCCCCGATGTCCCGCCCCTGATCGACGCCCTGCTGGACCCGGGCCGCTATCCGCACCCGGTCGATCGGGTGGAACTGCTGCAAACCCATGGCGCCTGGGTGCTGCTGGCCGGCGACCGGGCCTACAAGATCAAGAAGCCGGTGTGCCTGTCTTTCATGGACTTCTCGAGCCTGGACCGGCGCCGCGCGGCCTGCGAGGCGGAACTGCGGGTCAACAGCCGGTTTGCACCGGCCGAAACGGCTTCCCGGATCTATCTGGCTGCGCTGCCGATCACCGGCACGCCGCAGGCGCCGGTGATCGGTGGCGACCCGTCACAGGCCATCGAATGGGCGGTGCAGATGCGCCGCTTTCCCGAGGCCGACCGGCTGGACCATGTGGCCGCGCGGGGTGAGCTGACCCCGGCCATGCTGCAGGCCCTGGCGCGGCATGTGGCGTCCTTTCAGGCCACGGCGGCGGTGGCCGGTTCCAGCAGCCCCTGGGGCCGGCCGGATGACGTGGCCGGCTTTGCGCGCGACAACCTCGCCTCATTGCGCTCGACGCTGACCGATGACACCGACCTGCACTCGGTGGCCGCGCTGTCCGACTGGACCGAGACCCGTCTGAACGAGCTGACCCTGCTGCTGCGGCAACGCCGCGCCGAGGGCCGAGTGCGTGAAGGCCATGGCGACCTGCACCTGGCCAACCTGGTGCGACTGGGCGAAGGGGTGATGGCCTTTGACGCCATCGAATTCAACGACGCGCTGCGCTGGATCGACGTCGCCAGTGACATCGCCTTCACCTGGATGGACCTGTGGCACATCGGCCAGGCCGGACTGGCCCACGTGCTGCTGAGCGAATGGCTGGACGCCAGCGGCGACGTGAGTGCGCCGGCCGTGCTGCCCTTCTTTGCGGTCTACCGGGCTCTGGTGCGGGCCAAGGTGGCGGGCATCCGGTGGACCCAGCTGGGCGCATCCCCCGACCAGGCCGCCCCGGCACTGGAGGAGGTGCGCACCTACCTGCAGCTGGCTTCGCGTCTGGCAGGGCTGCCCCCTTCCCTGCCCGCGTCCACTCTGGTCATCACCCATGGGCTGTCGGGCAGTGGCAAGACCTGGGCCTCGACACGCTGGCTGGCGGCACAGGCCGACGGCCGGGCGATCCGCCTGCGCTCGGACGTGGAACGCAAACGCCTGCACGGCCTGGCAGCACTGGCCGCCAGTGGTTCGGGGCTGAACACCGGGCTTTACTCGGCGCAGGCCCACGGCGACACCTACGCCAGTCTGCGCGCACGCGCCGCCGAGCTGCTGGACCAGGGATGGCGCGTGATCGTCGATGCCGCCTTCCTGCGCCAGCACGAACGCCAGGCATTCGCCGCCTTGGCCACGGCACAGGGCGCGCCCTTTGCCATCCTGGCCTGCGAAGCGCCGGTGGACGTGCTGCGCGAGCGCATCCGTGCCCGTCAGGCAGCGGGCAGCGACGCCTCGGAAGCCACTCTGGCGGTGCTGGACCAGCAACTGGGCTGGGTTGAGCCGCTGACGACTGCCGAGCGTGCCTGCACCCTGCCCCAATAAATTTCAATCACCTCAGTCCCGCTTTCACAAGCCATCGTCGGCGGGTGTGGCTAACATCGTGCCATCCCCTACAGGCCACCCGGAGACAAGCCCATGACCGTCATCACCAACATCGAAGACCTGCGCATCCTGGCCCAGAAACGCGTGCCGCGCATGTTCTACGACTACGCCGATTCCGGCTCATGGACCGAGAGCACCTACCGCGCCAACAACGACGACTTCCAGAAGATCAAGCTGCGCCAGCGCGTGGCCGTCAACATGGAGAACCGCTCCACCGCCACCACCATGATCGGCCAGAAGGTGGCCATGCCGGTGGCCATCGCGCCCACCGGCCTCACCGGCATGCAGCACGCCGACGGCGAGATCCTGGCGGCGCGCGCGGCGAAGAAGTTCGGCATTCCTTTCACCCTCTCGACCATGAGCATCTGCTCGATCGAGGATGTGGCGAAACATGCCGGTGAGGGCTTCTGGTTCCAGCTCTACGTGATGAAGGACCGCGGCTTCATCGAGCGCCTGATCGACCGGGCCAAGGCCGCCAACTGCTCGGCCCTGGTGCTGACGCTGGACCTGCAGATCCTCGGCCAGCGTCACAAGGACCTGAAGAACGGCCTGTCGGCCCCGCCCAAGCTGACCATTGCCAACATGATCAACATTGCCACCAAGCCGCGCTGGGCGCTGGGCATGCTGGGCACGCCGCGCCGCCAGTTCGGCAACATCGTCGGTCATGTGACCGGGGTCGCCGACATGAGCAGCCTCTCCAGCTGGACGGCACAACAGTTCGACCCGGCGCTCAACTGGGGTGACGTCGAGTGGATCAAGAACCGCTGGGGCGGCAAGCTCATCCTCAAGGGCATCCAGGACGTCGAGGACGCCAAGCTGGCTGTGAAGTCCGGCGCCGATGCGCTGATCGTCTCCAACCATGGCGGCCGACAGCTCGACGGCGCGCAAAGCAGCATCGAGTGCCTGCCGACCATCGTCGACGCCGTGGGCGGCCAGATCGAGATCCACATGGACGGCGGTATCCGCTCCGGCCAGGACGTTCTCAAGGCCCGCGCCCTGGGCGCGCAGGGCACGTACATCGGCCGGCCCTTCCTGTACGGTCTGGGCGCCATGGGCGAGGCCGGCGTGACCAAGTGCCTGGAGATCCTGCACAAGGAACTGGACCTGACCATGGCTTTCTGCGGCCACACCCAGATCGACACGGTGAACAAGTCCATTCTGCTGCCGGGCACCTACCCGGTCGCTGGCTGAAGACGCCAGCGACCTCGCTCAGCCTGCCCGGGACGCCGCCAGTCGGCTGAGGACCGGGGCCAGGCAGGCCCAGTGGTCTGCCTCGGACACCAGGCCGGGCGGAACCGTCACGTCCACCCATTCGTGACCGTTGGACAGCGCCTGGGCGGCCAGGTCTTCCTGCCCCGACTGCGGATGCCCCAGCGCCACGATGGGCAGGCGGTGCTGCACCTGGTCACACACGCCGATGAGCCGCTGCACCAGCTGGCGATTGCGTTCAATGTCGCTGTCCAGCCGGATCACCGCCGCGCCATGATCGGGCACAAAGGCGTGGGCGACGCCCATGGTCAGGCTCTGCCTTGCATGGGCCACCAGCATGGGCCACCAGCCTCAGGCCACCCGGCATGTCGTCGTGGGGCAGGTCCAGGTAGTCGCTGGCGACGTCGGGCACGTCGTCGGCCGCCGCTGCAAAACGGCGCGACACAATGGGTCGCCGATAGTGTTCCGCCACCCATCGCAGCAGGTCGAACGAATGGCGGCCACGCGCCGACAAGAGCATCACGCGCAAGCCGGCCCCACCGGGGCGCGGCATGTCCGGCTGGGGCGGCGCGCACAGCCAGGCCCAGACCTGGGCCGGCTCCTGGTTGACCGCTTCACCAGGTCCGGACCGCGTCATGCGGCGAACACGCGCCGCCATGACCGCAGGCACCTCGTCACTCTGAACGATGGCGCCGATCCATGGTCTGAACAGCCGACGCCGGCCCAGGCTGCGGTGCAACACCTGCAGACCGTGGTGGCCCCTCGGCCCACTGGACAAAGTAGCCCGACTTGTGCAGCAGCGCCACACGGATCCCGTCAGGACCGTTGTGGCGGCCAGCCTGATCCCGGATGCGCCTCATCTCGGCCAGCACCGGCCCTTGCAGCCGGCTGATGCTGGTGTAGATGACTCTGAGCATAGATGACTCTGAGCACCGGCTCGTCGGACGGGGTGCTCTCGCCATCCGGCCACTCGATGGACCGGCCGTCGTTGGTGTCAGGCTCCATGGGAAAATGCGAAACGTTTTGACCGCTGCGGGCTGGTCATACCCTGTTGTCTGGACTCCCCGGCCGCGATTGTCGCCGACCCGCCTGGCTGGCCACGTCCGTGACATCCACATGACCAACCGAAGCAATTGATCCGTGACTGCTCCCAACATGAACCAAGACACCTCTGCAAGCTCCAGTGCCGGCCGCGGCGTCTCCGGCTGGTGGCGCGCGCTGGCCATCTTCCTGCTCATCGTGCTGCTGCTGGCCTGGGCGGCCTCGGCGAGCATGATGACCCAGCTGCAGGCCCAGATCGGCCACCTGCAGGCCCGCCTGATCGACGTGCCCCAGGTGCGCCACGTGGCGGTGCTGCTGGACGCCGACCAGAAGCCCGCCATGCTGGTCACCCACAACCCCAAAGAGGGCATGCTGCTGGTTCAGCGCCTCAACGAGGTGCGTGAAGGCCGGGAAGACAGCATGCAGGTCTGGGCCATTGCGGGTGACCAGGCGCCGCGCTCGCTGGGCGTCATCGGCAGCAAGTACCAGACGCTGCAGCTGCCGGTGACGGAAGCCGACCTGCAGGGCATGACCGAAATGGGCATCAGCGCCGAGAACAAGGGCGGCGTGCCGGCCGGCGCCGGTCCCAGCCTGCCCTGGCTCTTCAAGGGTTGGTGGGTCGTCAAGTCGATCTGAACCGCGAATGGACCGACGGCTGGTGGCCAGGGCCTGACCGGCTGCGGGGTGGGTCGCCCACCGATGCCACCTAAAATGTCGTCCCGGGCTGAGTCTGCTGACCGCCTGCATCAGGGAGTTCACAGCGCCTCCAGTGCCGCCACGACCGGCGCAGCGGGCCGCGTCTTGAAGGGAGGCTGCGGTTGACCCGACCTGTTTTCGCCCGCCCGGCCCTCTGGCTCGGTGTGACATCGGCCCTGGCCTTGACGGCCTGGACGCTGGCCCACCATTCCCTTGTGTCTGCGGCCCTGGTGGTGGCATCGGTCATGCTGTTCGGCATGGCGGCCCTGGCCGCGCGGCACCTGGTGCCTGGACAGTGGCTGGTGGTCTGCATGCCCCTGGCCGTCGCCACCGGCTGGCTGGCGGAGCAGCTGGGCACCTCCTTGGGCTGGCTGTTCGGTCGCTACACCTACACCGACGTGCTCGGCCCGCGCCTGATCGATGTGCCGGTGGTGATTCCGCTGATGTGGTTCGCATTGGCCATGGTCGGCTGGGTGATGGCCCACCTGCTGCTGTGGCGGCGCCCGCCTGCCCAGCAAGCCGGATGGCCGTCCAGCCTGCTCACCGCCCTCCTGGCCGCCATGCTGGTCACCGCCTTCGACCTCGGCGCCGACCCCTATTTTGTCTATGTGCTCAAGGCCTGGGTGATGGAAAAGCCCGATGGAGGCTGGTTCGGCGAAACGGTCGAGGGTTTCGTCGGATGGATGAGCGTTTCCTTTCTCATCACACTGGTGTTTGACCGTATGTCCGTTCGCCGCCCCCCTCCGACCGACGCCACACTGCGCCCCGTCAGGGCTGTGGCGCTGCTGCTGGCCATCTACACCAGCGCCATGGTGTTCCAGATGATCTGGGGCGCCACGCTGGCACTCAAGGTGATCGCCTTCTTTGCGATGGGTATTCCCCTTCTGGTCGCCTGGACCGCCTGGGTGCACTGGCGCCGGGGTTTGGCGGTGGCCCACCCATGAAGGGCATGACACCGGACCTGCACCAGGCGGCCCGCACAGCCGACCCCCTGGCCGACAGCACTGTCGACGACCTCATGGGCCGACTGCCGCTGCAGACCGCCCTGCTGCGCCTGGGCCAGGCCAGCCGTCTGATGGCGGCCTGGCAGAGCAACCGCGACCTCGACCCCACCCGATGGAACACCCGGGACATCGACGCCGAGGTGCTGGCGGCCATGTCCGCCTATGTGAAGGCGGCCAGCGCCCTGCCCGATTGGGCCGACCCTGAACTGATGGAAGCGGCCGAATCGGTCTTCATGGCCCATGGCCCGCTTTCCTGCGCTCTGCTGTTCTGCGCCAGCCTGCCCGCCTGCTACCAGATGCCCCAGCTGGCCGAGGTGCTGCACCTGTCAGGACAGCTCGAACAACACACCGAGCACCGCATCCGGCAGACTGCCGCCATGATTTTCCCGGTGATGATGAAGGGCGGACTTCGCTCAGCAGACGGGGGCGGCTTGGCGCAGGTCCTCAAGGTGCGCCTGATCCACGCGACGATCCGGCACCTGATCGTGCACCGGCAGGCCGACGAGGCCGATGCCCTGAAGGACGAACGGCACCGCGCCTGGTGCCGCCATGCCTGGGACAGCGAACGGCTGGGGGTCCCCTGCAGCCAGCTGGAACTGGCCTTCACGCTGCTGACCTTCCATTGTGTGTTCCTGCGCGCCCTGCGCACGCTCGGACTGGGCCTGAGCCGGAGGGAGGAACACGCCTACCTGCATGCCTGGAATGTGGTCGGTCATGTCCTGGGTGTCGACGAGCGCCTCATGGCGCATGACATGGACACCGCCCTGCAGTTGCTTGAAAGGCTGGGCGGTGTCCAGGTGGACCTGGCGGGCACACGCGATCCGCGGCCGGCGCTCGGATCGGCCCTGGTGGGCGCCCTCTCGCGCAGTATCGCCATTCCTGTCGTGCGTCACCTGCCGGTGCCGATGATCGAGCGGCTGCTCGGTCGCGCGGCTGCCCGCCGCATCGGGGTCGGCCCGCAGGCCGGACTGGCCACACGCGCCGTGTTTGCCGCCGCGATGGCCATCACGGGTGGCATCGACCGGGTGGGCCGGTGGTTTTCGCCCGGGTTCTCCATCACGCGCATGTTCACGCGGGTCATCGGCTACCACATGCTGACCCGCTTCCTGCTGGACCAGACCCGCCCGCTCGCCCTGCCCGAGGGTCTGCTGAACCAGATGCACGACACCGTGGGCGACTGGCACACCGACCGCCAGGCACCTGGCTGGATCAACCGCCTGGAAGACCGCCTGACCACGTCCGGCCACTGGCTGGCCACCGGACCGGCGCAAGGGGGACGCGCATGAACCTGAGGCTGACCGGCCACCCCAATCAACACCCGGTGCCACCTCGCAAGGCCACACCGTGGTCGCGGATGGCCTGGCTGTTCCTGCTGCTGATCGCCTGCGCATGGCCGCTTCGCGCGCAGACACCCGCACCAGCGCCTGCCGACATCACGTTGGGCAGCCGCTTCTGGGTGGACCCCGCAGGTACCGCCTCCATCGATGACGTCGCCGGCCTGCCAGCAGGCGAACTGTCCACCCTGGAGCGCCACCAGGGGTTCGACCTGGCGGGCAAAGCCTTGTGGATCCAGCCCACCCTGCCGACACTGCCCGACGGGCAACGCTGGTACCTGGCGCTGACCGCATCGGCCTTTGTCAACACCGCCACGCTCTACCAGCGCCAGCCCGATGGCCGCTGGCGGGAGCAGGTGGCGGGCGACCACCTGCCGGTGGCGCAGTGGAGCCATCCGGACCAGACCCCCGTGTTCGACATCGCCCCCGGGGCCGACGCACAGGTCTGGCTGCGCCTGAGCAACGCGCCAGCACCCACCAGCCCGCGCCTGCAGCTGCTGGACGAGCGAGAGCTGCAGACCAAGCGCTACTGGTCCTTCCTGGCGATCGGCGCCTACCTCGGGTTCGGCCTTCTGGTGCTGTTCCTGGGCGCGGTCCACTGGCGCCTCTACCGGGACCGCGCGTTCATTGCCTACTGTGTCTATGTGGCCTGCATGCTGGGCTTCCAGACCGCCTTCACCGGTATCGGCGGCCTGTTCTTCTGGGACCAGAGCCCCCGCTGGAACGACATGGCCCCGGCCCTGTTCATGCTGTGGCTGACCGCCTCGGGCATCTGGTTTGTCCGCGAAGTCTGTGCACTGTCGCGCTACAGCGTGCGGGTGGACCGGTGGGTGCTGGTCTGGTGCGTGATCGGCCTGCTGTTTCCGCTGGTGTACTTCACGCTGCACAACAGCCTGGCCTTTGCCCTCCTCAACCTGTACGGCCTGCTGTCGGTGCTGCTGAGCATCGGCCTGTGCCTGTGGGCCTGGCGCCATGGTCAGGCCTACGCCGGCTGGCTGTTCCTGGGTTTCCTGCCGGTGCACCTGGGTTACCCGTTCCCCGCCCTGCGCAGCGCCGGTGTGCTGCCCGACAGCTGGGCCACCCAGTACGCGGTGATGATCGGCTCGGCGATCGAGATTCCGCTGCTGCTCTACATCCTGCACCGCCGGGCCAAGGACTTCAGCGAGCACCGCGCCCGCCTGCGAGCGCTGGAGAGCACCGACCCGCTGACCGGCCTGGCCTTGCTGCCGGTGCTCACCCTGCGCCTGCGCGATGCGCTCGGCCGCGCCCGCCGAGCCCGCCACCAGGTGGGCGTGTTGCTGGTGGAGCTGGGCAACCACGCCGACATCAAGACCGAGTTCGGCCGTGAGGCCGCCGACAAGGCGATGGTGGTGGCGGCCGCCCGCCTCTCGGAGGTGGTGCGGGACCTCGATACCGTCAGCCGTCTGGACGACACGCGTTTTGCCATGCTGGTCGAAGGCCCGCAGCAGACCGAAGACATCCGGCGCCTGGCGCAGCATGTGGTGGCCAAGGGGCTGGAGACCGTGCCGATGATCGGGCCGCTGGTGAGCCTGAAGCTGCGGGTGGTCACCGCCATGCCGCCCGATGGTGTCATCGACATGGCCAATGACACGCCGATCGACGAAAACCGGCTGCTGGCCCGCCTGGCGCGGGCGCTGGACCGCAGCGCCGACGATCCGCGCAAAGTGGTGCAGCACCTGCCCCTGCCCTCGCGCAGCGACCGTCCCTCGGACGTCATGTCGGCAAGCACAGCGCCGCCACCCGCCACGATCCCGCCGGCCCCGCCGGCGGAAGGCTAACGCAGCGCGTACTCGAAAGTGCTGACCACGCGCAGCCGCTTGCTGCGCGATCGGCCGTCGTCGAAATCGTTGCCGTCGTCGCCGGTGATGCGGATCACGCCTTGGTTGGCGCTGCGCAAGGGACCCAGCCTGGCGCCTGCCTCGGCCGCGAACTTGTCCGCCTGCTCACGTGCGTTGCGCGTGGCCTCGGCCAGCAGCGGCCCCTTGAGGTCGTTGAAGCCGCGCAGCTGGTAACGCGGCCCTCCCGGGCCTTCGTCAGCCCCCCCCAGCTGCACGCCGGCCTGGATCAGCGGGTCGACCGCCAGGGCCGCCGTCTCAACCTCCGCCACCCGGGCACTCTTGACCAGCACCTGGCCGGTCCCGTTGAAGCGCAGCGGCTGGTTGCCCTGTCCGTACTCCCGGGCATACAGGTCTTGCACCTGCAAGGGTCGGACTTCCAGCTCCTCGTCGGAGAAACCCCGCTCGCGCAGGAAGGCCAGCACCCGCTCACGGTCGGCGGCCAGCGCCTGCTGCACGACACCGAACTCGGGACCGGCGCGCCGGAACCCCAGCACCCAGACCGCGTAGTCGCTGTCGACCACCTGCTCGGCCAGCCCCTTGACCGTCACCGACCGGTCGGCGAGCCGGAAGCGCTCGAGCCCGGCACCCACAAAGAAGCCCGCAGCGGCGATGCTGACACCGACCACCAACGCAACAACCAGCCGACTCATACTGGACATGGCACCTCCGTTGAGAAGCCTTCAGTGTAGGACAGGCCATCGCTTGCTGCTCCCGCTATGCTTGCAGCATGAGTCCACAGCCGGCCCCGACCCGCCGCATCGCCCACCTCGACATGGACGCCTTCTTCGCGTCGGTCGAACTGTTGCGCTACCCGCAGCTCAAGGGTCTGCCGCTGGTGATCGGTGGCGGTCGCCGGCGCGAGACCGAGATGTTCGAGCGCCTGCGCCAGGCCTACCCGGAACGCGACTGGGGGCCCGCCGCGCTGGACCGGGTACCGGTCGACTTCTTCCCGCGGCTGAAGGACTATGTGGGCCGCGGCGTGGCCACCACCGCCACCTACGCGGCCCGGCAGTTCGGCGTCGGATCGGCCATGGGCCTGATGAAGGCCGCCCGACTGTGTCCGGACGCCATCCTGCTGCCGGTGGACTTCGACGAAGTCAAGCGTCTCTCGCGCCTGTTCAAGAGCACCATCCAGGAAATCGCACCGGTCATGCAGGACCGGGGCGTGGACGAGGTCTACATCGATTTCACCGACGTGCCCGGGGGACAGCGCGAGGGCGGCCGGGTGCTGGCGCGCCTGATCCAGAAATCCATCTTTCAGGCCACCGGCCTGACCTGCTCGATCGGCGTGGCCCCGAACAAGCTGATTGCCAAGATGGCCAGCGAGTTCAACAAACCCAATGGCATCAGCATCGTCCACCACGAGGACCTGCAGACCCTGATCTGGCCCCTGCCCTGCCGCAAGATCAACGGCATCGGCCCGAAAGCCGACGCCAGGCTCCAAAGCCATGGCATCCACACC
>JALOSN010000056.1 GCA_025458415.1 Hydrogenophaga sp. | reverse complement strand
ACAACGGTACGGACGATCGTGGACAACGTTTGATTCATTTTGCAAGCACAATGAAGAGGACGATTGATAAAAATCAACAGACGATTATATAGACTCGGCTATCAGCGTCGGCTTATTGAATACCCTAGGCCGCATCCCCGGTCGGCTTCCCCAAGGCAGTACTTCGCATGAAATTCCAAGGCTCCGAAAACTATGTTGCCACCCAGGACCTGATGCTGGCCGTCAACGCCGCCATCACGCTCAAGCGCCCGCTGCTGGTCAAGGGTGAGCCCGGTACCGGCAAGACCATGCTGGCCGAAGAAGTGGCGCAAGCGCTGGACATGCCGCTGCTGCAGTGGCACATCAAGAGCACCACCAAGGCGCAGCAGGGCCTGTACGAGTACGACGCGGTCAGCCGCCTGCGCGACAGCCAGCTCAACACCAACGACAGCGCCGAGCGGGTCAAGGACATCCGCAACTACATCGTGCAGGGCGTGCTCTGGCAGGCCTTCACGGCCAACCAGCCGGTGGCCCTGCTGATCGACGAGATCGACAAGGCCGACATCGAGTTTCCCAACGACCTGCTGCGCGAACTCGACCGCATGGAGTTCTACTGCTACGAGACACGCGAGCTGATCAAGGCCAGGCACCGGCCGCTGGTGTTCATCACCTCGAACAACGAAAAGGAACTGCCCGACGCCTTCCTGCGCCGCTGCTTCTTCCACTACATCAAGTTCCCGGATGCGGACACGATGAAGCAGATCGTGAATGTGCACTTCCCGGGCCTGAAGGACGAGCTGCTGACAGTGGCGATGAAGACCTTCTACGACGTGCGCAACCTGCCCGGCCTGAAGAAGAAGCCGTCGACCTCCGAGCTGATCGACTGGCTCAAGCTGCTCATGGCCGAGGACATTCCGCTGGAAGCCTTGCAGAGTGCCGACAACAAGGTCTCGATCCCCCCGCTGGTGGGCGCGCTGCTGAAGAACGAGCAGGACACCACGTTGTTCGAGAAACTCGTCTTCATGAACCAGAGGAACCGGTGAGCCGGCTGCTCGCCGTTGGAGGTCCATCATGCTGATCGACTTCTTCTACACGCTGCGTGCGGCCAAGCTGCCGGTCTCGGTCAAGGAATACCTCACGCTGCTGGAGGCCCTGAAGGCCGATGTGGTGGGACCGGCCAACCCGGACGCCTGCAGCATGGACGACTTCTACTATCTGGCGCGCACCGCGCTGGTCAAGGACGAGCGCCATTGGAGCGCATCCTCTCCGAGGAGCAGAAGGCCAACGCGCCCAAGATGGACTGGGACGAGCTGATGGAGACGCTGAAAAAGCGCCTGGAAGAGCAGAAGGAGCGTCACGAAGGCGGCAGCAAGTGGATCGGCACCGGCGGCACCTCGCCCTTCGGGCACGGCGGCCACAACCCCCAGGGCATACGCATGGGCGGCAAGGGTGGCAACAAGTCGGCCGTCAAGGTCTGGGACCAGCGCGCCTACCGCGACTACGACGACAACCTGGAGCTGGGGACGCGCAACATCAAGGTCGCGCTGCGGCGGCTGCGCAAGTTTGCCCGCGAAGGCCACGAGCTGGAGCTGGATCTGCCCGACACCATCCGCGCCACCGCAGCCAACGCGGGCTGGCTGGACATCAAGATGATTCCGGAGCGGCACAACAATGTGAAGGTGCTGTTGTTGATGGATGTGGGCGGCACCATGGACGAGCACATCGCCCGGGTGGAGGAGCTGTTCTCCGCCGTCAAGAGCGAGTTCAAGCACCTGGAGTTCTACTACTTCCACAACTGCGTGTACGACTTCGTGTGGAAGAACAACCGCCGCCGCTTTGCCGAGAAGTTCCCGACCTGGGACATCATCCGCAAGTACAACAAGGACTACAAGCTGGTGTTCGTGGGTGACGCCACCATGAGCCCCTACGAGATCCTTCAGCCCGGCGGCAGCGTGGAGTACAACAACGAGGAAGCCGGTGCCGAATGGCTGCAGCGCCTGACACACGCTTACCCGAAATTCGCCTGGATCAACCCGGAACCCCAAGGGGTGTGGCAGTATCGGCAGAGCATCAGCATCATCCAGCAGCTCATGGGCCAGCGCATGTTCCCGCTGACGCTCAAGGGCCTGGAAGATGCCATGCGCATGCTGTCCAAATAGATCCGATGCACCCGACCTGCCCGGGGCCGATCCCCGCGGGTCGGCCCTCTGTTTCCGTTGCCCGGCGTCGTCGCGCCTGCCTGGTGTTCCTCGCGGGACTGTGGTCGGCTGCGGCCGGCGCCAGTGACGTGGGCGATCTGCCACCCGGGTTCCTCGCACCGGCGCTTTCGGCGAGCCAGGGCGCACCCGATCCGGAGCCAGCCAACCAGACCACACCGTCCGCACAGCCCCGGTTCGAGATCAAGCTGCAGGCGCCGCAAGACATCAGCCGCTTCCTGCTGCGCCACATGGATCTGCAGCGCTTTCGCCTGCTGGACGACCTGGACGCGGCTGAACTCGATCGGCTGCTGGCCCGCACGCCCGAGAACCTGCGGAACCTGCTGGGCACGCTGGGCCACTTTTCACCGGACATCGAAGTCAGCGTTCTCGTGGGCGATGGCCGTGGTGCAGCACCATTGGGGACGGTCCGCATTTCCGTTGACCCAGGCCCGGCCACCCGGGTGGCCAGCGCACGCGTGTTCTTTCGTGGTGACGTGGCGACCAACGCGGCAGCGACCGGCCAGCGCGAAGCGATTGAACGCGAGGTGGCCTTGCCGGTGGGTGAACCGTTCACCCAGGCCGACTGGGAGCAGACCAAGACCCGGGCCCTGAGGCTGCTGACCGGCGAACGCTACCCGAACGCACGCCTGCTCAACAGCCTGGCCGATATCGATGCCGACACCCGGCAGGCCCACCTCTACCTGGAGCTGGACTCGGGGCCGCTGCGGCGCCTGGGGGCCATCGAGATCAGCGGCGCCCAGCGTTACGACGCAGCACAGGCCGAGCAGCTGGCCCGCCTGGCGGGGGTGGAACCCGGAGCCGACTACAGCCTGGACCGCCTGCAGGCCGCCCAGGCCCGAATGGCCGGCAGCGACCGCTATGAATCGGTTCTGGTGACAGTGGAGCCTGCCGGCGACGAGACCGAGCTGACGGTGCGGGTGCAGTTGCGCGAACGCCAGCGTCAGAAGCTGCAGATCGGTCTGGGCGGCAGCACCGACAACGGCCCGCGCCTGTCGCTCGAGTACCGGCACCAGCAGGTGCCGGGCATCGGCTGGCGGGTCGACAACCGGGTGCAGCTTGAACGCAGCGACAAGCTGGCCCAGACGGTGTGGACCGGCGCGCAGGACGAGCAGGCCTGGCGTTGGGCGGCCAGCGCCCGTTGGGCCGAACAGAACGACGGTTTCAACACCACCACCAGCCAGCGCCTGCGCTGGGGTCGCTCGCAGGAAGAGGGCGCCCGCGACCAGGGACAGTACCTGCAGTTCGATCGCGCCCGGACGGTCAACTCGTCCCAACGCAGCCTGATCCGGGCGCGCAGCCGCTCGGCGCTCAGCCTCAACCAGGCCTGGACCTGGCGGCAGTTCGACAACCCGGTTTTTCCTGAACGTGGCCAGGGGCTGGCGCTGGAACTTGGCGTGGGCGCCACGCTGGAGGGCACACCCCAGCCATTTGCCCGTGCCCAGGCGCGCTGGCTGACCTACTGGCCGCTGGGCCGCTCATTGCCGGTGATGAGGCCGGAGCCGGGCCAGGCGCGCAGCCCGACCGCGGCGGCGGAACAAGGGAGGCTGGGCCGTCTGGCACTGCGGCTGGAAGGCGGGGCTGTGCTGGCACGCGGGGACACCGCCTTGCCGGACACCCAGCTCTTCCTGGCCGGGGGTGATGCCTCCGTGCGGGGCTACGGTCTGCGCGATATCGGTGTGGACCAGGGGGATGGCCGCGTGTCGCCGGGACGTTACCTGGCGGTCGCCAGCGTGGAATGGCAGCGACCGATCTGGCGCGGCGGCCGTCCAACGCCCTGGGAGCATGTGCTGTTTGTCGACGGTGGCACCGTGGCCGACCGCCGGCAGGACCTGAGCGCCCGGTGGGGCGTGGGCAGCGGGGTGCGCTACAACAGCCCCGTGGGTCCCTTGCAGGTGGATCTGGCCTACGGGCTGGCCACCCGTTCATGGCGCCTGCACCTGAGTGTGGGTTTCGCGTTCTGATGCCATGAATCCGCCTGACCACACCCCCGACACACCCTCCAGACGGCAGCCCCGCCTGGGCTGGTGGCTGCTGTTGTGGCTGCCGGCCGCAGCGCTGGCGATGGGCCTGTCGGTGTTGCTGGCAGCCTGGGTGTGGGCGGGCAGTGCCTCGTCACTGGGTCGGACCCTGGGCTGGGCCCAGACCTGGCTGGAAGACCAGCCACCACAGGTCGGCCGCCTCGAGGTGCAAGATGCGGACGGCAGCCTGCGCCGCGGCGGACGCATCGGGTTGCTGCGCTGGGAGCAGGACGGGCTGCACGTGTCGGCCCATGGCGTTCGGCTGGCCTGGACCGACGAACAGGTTCTGGGCCTGCTGACGCGCCGCCGGCTGGACATCGATGGGCTGCACATTGAACGGCTGGAGATTCGGGACGACCGTCCTGCCACCAACGGCGGCCCACCCGCCAGCCTGGAACTGCCGCTGCTGCTGAGCCTGCCCTGGTCGGTGGACCTGCTGATCCTGCAGGGCGAAGAAGAACGGAGGCTGGAAGCCCTGCGCGGCCTGTACACCCACGATGCGGCCTTGGACGACCTGGGCGTGCCACAAGCCCATCGCCTGCGCCTGGACAATCTGCGTTGGGCCGCGGGCGAGTACCAGGGCGAGCTGCTGCTGGGTGCCCAGGCACCCATGCCCCTGCGACTCAACGCCACCGGCCGGGTGCAGGTGGACGTACCCGATGGTCTGCCGCAGGTGCTGGACGCCGGCCTGCAGGCCCGGGGCCACCTGGCCGGCAAAGGTGCGACCATCGACCTGCAGCTGGCACTGACCCAGGCCGGTACACCGGCCGAGAAGCCACCCGCCCTGGACGCCCGGGCCCGTATCCGGCCCTGGGACACCCGTCAGGTGCTGGAGCAACTCGATGCCCGCGTTCAAGGGCTGAATCTGGCCGGACTGTGGCCCGATGCGCCGCGCACCGACCTGTCGGGAGAGGCCCAGGCCAGCCCGCGCGAACAGGGATGGCAGGCCCGCGTGGCGCTGGACAACACCCTTCCGTCGCCGTTGGACCGCCAGGGCCTGCCCTTCGATCAGCTGCGTCTGGAGCTGAACCATGGGTCCTCCGAATGGACCCTGCCTGCGTTCGAAGCCCGGATGGGCGCGGGTCGCCTGCATGGCAACGCCCGTCTCTCGAAGGGAAGCGGAGCGCTCTGGCAGGGCCCCTGGTCGGGCCGGCTGCAGGTCGAGCGCGTCGACCCCGCGCAACTCTGGAGCGGCCTGGCCCCTGGCCGGCTGGATGGGGAACTGCTGGCGCAGGCGGAGGAAGCCGGCGCCGATGCATTCGCCGCCACATTCAGCGGCCGCCTGCGCAACACGGCGCCGACCGCCTTGCGCCGCGCGGCCCAGGCCATGCCCGTGGATGAGCTGGTGCTGCAGGGGCGCTGGCAGGCACCCGTGAACGCACCAGCACGCGGTCAGTTGCAGCTGGAACAGCTGGCATTGCGCGCGCTCGGCCTGCAACTGGACGGCCAGGGCCGACTGGACCTGTCGAACCATGAGCTGCAGGGTGATTTGAAGGCACGGGCACCGGGATGGTCTGGCAGCTGGTCGGGACTGGCCAATGCCGCAAGGGGCCAGGGCCAGATCCGGCTGGATCTGACCGACGCGGATGCCAGCCTGGCGTGGCTGCGTTCGCTGCAGACCGCACCCTGGGTCGGCCGAACGCTCACCGAAACCCTGGAGGACCTGCGTGGACTGGACGTGCAGGGACAGGGCAGCCTTGGGGTCGGCTGGAAGGGAGGCCTTGCACCGCTGGGCTATCCTCCCTCCACCACGACAGCCCGTCCGTCCCCACAGACCCTGACCGTCGATGCCGTGCTGCAGCTGCCCCGACTGCAGGTGAGGAACAGCGGCAGCGCGCCGGTCTGGACGATCGAGGACACCCGTCTGCGGTTCGCCGGCCCGGCGTCGGCCCTGAAGATGGAACTGCAGGCCCGGGCCCAGGGCGAACCGGGTCAGTTCGCCGTCAACACGACAGGCCAGCTGACTTCGGCCTGGCCCGCAGGATCCCTCCGGATTCAGACCCCACCGACTTCGGGTCACTGGCGGCTCGACACTCTCACCCTGCGGGCGCGAGCACCCGGACAGTCCTCCGTGCAATGGCTGCTGGACAGCCACGAGGCACTGGACATCAACTGGGAACAGCGCAACGACGGTGTTCGCGTGTCCACCGGGCCCGTGCAGCTGCGACTGCAAGGCCAAGCCGCCCGCCATGGCCAGGCCGGCGTTGGCACGGTGCGCCTGGGCTGGGATCAGCTGGACTGGGATCGAGGTGCGCTTTCGACCCGGGGACGCATCGACGACCTGCCCCTGGCGTGGCTGGACCTGCTGACCGCGGCCGACCAGACGACACAGGGCCTGCTGGGGCACGCCGGCATCCGATCCGACCTCCTGCTGCAGGGGCGCTGGGACCTGCAGCTGCCGGCCGGATCACAGACCTTGCCGCAGGTGCAACTGCAGCTCGAACGCCAGAGCGGCGACCTGAGCATGCGCACCGATGGCTTGCCGTCGGCGGCAAGCCCATTGCCCGACACCGTGACAGCCGGTGTGCGCACGGCGCGACTGGCGCTCTCGACCGAGGGCCGGGCAGTGCAGGCCCGGCTGCTGTGGGACACCGAACGGCTGGGCGAGATCGACGCGCAGTTGCGCACCGAGCTGTCGCCACCCGACGCGACCCGGTCCGCCTGGCACTGGGCCGAACGGGCGCCGCTTGCTGGCCGCCTGCGTGCACGCCTGCCGGAAGTGGGTGTGTGGTCCGCACTGGCACCACCGGGCTGGCGGGTGCAGGGCACGCTGGAGGCCGAGGCCGACATCGGCGGTGACCGCCAGCAACCGCAGTGGCGTGGCCAGCTGCGCGCCGACAACCTGGCCGTGCGCTCGGTGGTCGAAGGCATCGCCTTCACCGATGGCAGCCTGCGCGCCAGCCTCGACGGCGATCGGTTGCGGGTGGAGCGGCTGGTCCTGAACGGACCGGGGCAGTCGGGCGAAGGCGGCACGCTGGAAGCCAGCGGCCAGGCCGAATGGCGTGCCGTGCTGCGCGATGGCCAGAGGCGGCAGGAACCCCTGATCGAGCTGCAGGCCACGGCGCGGCAGCTGCGGGTGTCCAACCGGCCCGACCGCCGCCTGACCCTCTCCGGCCAGATGCAGGCCCGCCTGGAAGGCACGCTGCTCGACATTCGTGGGCGCCTGGCCGCCGACAGCGCCCTGTTCCTGCTGCCGGACGAACTCACCCCCAACCTCGGACCGGACGTGGTGGTCCGCGGACGTGGCACGCCTCCTCCACCCGCCAACGGGGCACGTGTACAGACCAGTGTCAACGTGGATATCGACCTCGGACCGCGGTTCGAGGTGCGCGGACAGGGCCTGTCGACCCGGCTGGGAGGCCAGCTCACGGTGCGCAGCACACCCGCCCTGCCCACTGCGCGTGCTGGGCGAGGTGCGAACCCAGAGCGGCACCTACCGGGCGTACGGACAGCAGTTGAGCATCGAGTCGGGCGTGCTGCGATTTGCCGGTCCCTATGACGACCCGGGGCTGGACATCGTGGCCATCAGGCCCAACCTGCGCCAGCAGCGCGTGGGGGTGCAGATCCTGGGCACCGCCCAACGCCCGCAGGTCCGGCTGTTCTCGGACCCCGAGATGCCCGACAGCGAAAAGCTGGCCTGGCTGGTGCTGGGTCGCCCGGCCACTGGCGCCGGCGCCGAGGCGGCCGTTCTGCAGCAGGCCGCCCTGGCCCTGCTGGCCGGCGACGGCGAAGGCGTGGGCAGCCGGCTGGCGGGGTTTCTGGGGCTCGACCAGCTGGAACTGGTCGACCGCGGCGAAAACGGAGAGGCCCTCAGCCTGGGCAAGCGATTCTCGAACCGGCTGTACCTGAACTACGAGCGCGGCCTGCTCAGCACACTGGGTACGGTCTCGGTGTTCTACGAGATATCCCGCTGGCTGAGCCTGCGGGCCCGTGCCGGTGAGGAAAACGCGATCGACGTCATCTTCCTGCGTGAGTTCGACTGAGTTCGACTGACCGCGACCGCCCGACGCGTTCCCTTTGGACCCTTACAATGCCGATCCGTCGCCGCCATAGTTCAATGGATAGAACGAGCGCCTCCTAAGGGGCAGCCATCTTCGCCAAGAACTGCTTTTTTCCCTCTGACACGATGGGAACATTGAGGAAAAAATCGGAAGAAAAGTGATGGGAAATCCCAAGCTCTCCTGGGATTTTCATGGGAAGGAAGATCAGGCTCGCCTGCACAAAATATAAGCAATCTCGCCGTAGCACAATGGATAGTGCACATGCCTCCTAAGCGTGGGATCCAGGTTCGATTCCTGGCGG
>JALOSN010000003.1 GCA_025458415.1 Hydrogenophaga sp. | reverse complement strand
TACGGCGACATGATCGAAATGGGTATCCTGGATCCGACCAAGGTGACCCGCACCGCCCTGCAGAACGCCGCCTCCGTGGCGTCCCTGATGCTGACGACCGAAGCCATGGTCGCCGAGGCCCCGAAGGATGACGCACCGGCCATGCCGGGTGGCGGCATGGGTGGCATGGGCGACATGGGTGGCATGGGCATGTGATGTCCTGAGCTGGCCCGGGGGCTTCGGCCCCCAGCTCGCCGACATAGAATCCCCGTCGGACCTCGCGTCCGACGGGGATTTCTATTTGGCCCACCTGCCCCAGACGCCCGACCCGACATGCCCGCTGCCCATGGCTCCGACCCGCCCGTGACGGACGAAGACCGCCGGGTGCTACGGGCTCCGGAAGCGGACGTCGTCTACCGCATCCGGCGTACCCGCGCGCCCATCCCGGGCGCGCCGATCGTCTTCCTGCACGGTCTGGCCAGCAACATGTCACGCTGGTCGGAGCTGACGCGCCTGACGACACTGTCCCAGCGACACGACCTGGTCCGTATCGACCTGCGCGGGCACGGGGAATCGATGACCCGCCGTTCTTTCGATACGCGCCGCTGGCGCGAAGACCTGCGCCTGCTGCTCGACATCGAAGGAGCGGCCACGGCCTACCTGGTCGGGCACAGCCTGGGCGCCACCGTGGCCATGGACTTCGCCACATCATTGCCCGATCGTGTGGCCGGACTGGTCCTGATCGATCCGGTCTTTCGCGAAGCGGTGGTTGCCGAGAAGCGCCATTTCGTGCGCGGCGGCCCGGTGTTTCAGGCGGCAGCCCACCTGTTTCGGCTGTGCAATCGGCTCGGCCTGTACCGCAGACGCCTGCCGCCGCTGGACCTCGAGCGGCTGGACCAGCAAGCCCGTGCCGCCCTGGCCGACCCCGACCCCGCACGACTGGAGGCCTTCGTGCGCCACTACAGTTCGATGCGCGAGGATCTGCGGCACATTCCGCACGCCAACTACCTGCAGGACCTGGTGGAAATGTTCCGCCCATTGCCTGCACTGAGCGTGGTCAAGGCGCCGGTGCTGGTGCTGCGATCGACCATCGCCGGCTTCCAGACCGAATCCGTGGTCGCTCGCCGGCTGGGCGAGTTCCCACGGGTTCGCGTCGAGCCCATCGACTGCCACCACTGGCCGGTGACCGAACGCCCGCTGGAGGTCAGGCGGCTGATCGAGGACGGGATTGGTGAAATGGAGCGGTCTGCCCGGTCCTGACCACGTAAGCCTGTGCCACCGATCAGACCGGGGCTTCGGCCAGCCGCTCAAGGTGATCGGCAATCGCCCGGGCGATGCCCGGCTTGCCGTCCACCACCCACTCGGCTTCGGCCGTCAGCAGGTGGGCACGCTGTTCCTCGCCCCGGGTTTCTGCGCCGCGCGTGGCCACGACCATGCTGGCGCGCCCCAGGCGACGGCGAGCCACCGCCAGCAGCTCGTCGGTGGACACCTGCTCCAGGTACTTGAAGGCCACGCAGTGCATCGCCGGGTCGGCCGCGCAAGCCAGATCGATCACTTTCTCGGTGGGAACCAGCTCCAACTGGAGTGACGGCTGTCCGGAAGCAATCTTGCCGGCCACGGGCTCACGGGGCCGGTAGTCGGCCACCCCGGCAGAGAACACGCCGGCAAACAGGCCGTGGCGTACCCGGTCCAGGCACAGGTCGCGGTAGTCGTCGTAGCTGCGGGCGATGGTGGTGGGCACTGGCGCCTTGGGCCGCCAGGCTCCATCACCCAGCAGCAGCTCTGCTTCGGCACCGCGCCAGACCAGTTCCTCTGCCACCAGGGCACCGAGACGGCCTCGAAAACGGTTGAGGATGCGCCGCACACCGTCGATGGGTACCGGTGTCGGCCCCGCCGTCACTAGAATGCGCCGGCCCTGCAGCGGTGAGCGGCTCAGGGCTCGTCCCACAGCCACACACAACAGCTCGGTGTCGGGCAGGTTGTGCTTGCCGTAGGCGTCCCTGGGTGCCACGAAGCGCACACCCAGCCCGTGCAGCTGGCGGGCGTTGCGCTCCAGCCGGCTGTTGTGCAGGGTGCCGTGCATGGTCGGCGCCACCAGAATCCGGGTACGACCCTGCTCCATGCGGCCCAAGGCCGAAGCCAGCGCCGAGGTGACCACGGTGTCGGCAATGCCGGCGGCCATCTTGGCGATGGTATTGTGGGTGGCCGGGGCCACCAGGTAGGCGTCGAAGGGTGCGCCATCGGACAGGTGCTCGGCGGCCCAGGTCAGGTGGCTGACCACCGGCTGGCAGGTGGCCCATTCGAGGGCTTCGCGCGCCACATAGCGCAGCGCGTCGTCAGAAGCGAATGCAACCACCTCGGCGCCGTGCCTGCGCAGGCCGCGGGCCAGTTCGGGCGCCTTCATGGCTGCGATGCCACCGGTCACCAGCAGGGCGATACGCCGGCCCCCGAGCCGGTCTGAGGCCACAGGCACGTCGTGGTCGCCCATGGGGCTGGGTGTGGGCGGCGCGAAGTCCCAGTCGAATCGGATCATGGCGAGAGGAATGTGAAGGGGCTTGCGCGGGCTATGGTAGCAACCTGTCGGCCTGAGGAGCCAGCCCCTTGTGCACGTGCGATGGCAGCGCATCCGATGGCGAAGTACTGGGCCAGGTCAACGGTTCAAGCCGCTGGGTCCAGAGGTGATGCAGGCCGTGCACCTTGTCCAGTCGCGTATTGAGGGCTTCGAAGTGATGCGCCTCGAATCGGCTGCGCTTGTTCAGGGTACTGTTCAGATCCGGCCGGACCTCGACGTCGAACGGATCCAGGCCGACGATGCCTGCGACCGGGTGGAAGGGCCGCCCGGGGCCGAACCGGACATGGCCGTGGGGTGCCAGGGCAGGATCGGCTTCGATGAAGAGACGGATGGTTTCGTCGGAGAAGGACGCGTCGGCCACCAGCCACTGTCCGCCGAGTTGCACGGCGGCGCAGTAGTGCCGCACGCGCGAACGCATCAGGGGTACCCAGCGTGCGGGCATCAACAGGGCCAGCACGCGCATGGGCAGCTCGATCTCGATGAAACCGGCCTTCAGGCCCAATGCACGCCACAGTGCCACCTGCAGATGGGCTTTGGCGGTGCACACGCCCGCCCCTCGAAGCAATGTGTCGGAGGCACGCTCATGCCACCCCCCGAACCGGTAGGGCATGCGCTGCACGAAATGGAACACCGCCTCGGCCGAAGCCGCCGGGCTGTCGCCCTGCAGGCGGGTGGCGGCACGCCGGATCAGAGGATGCCCGTGGTTGCAGGGGTCTTCTGCAGGGGGCAGGCGAAAGCTGGCCAGGGCGGCCTGCTCGGCCGCTTCGGCGGCCATCAGGGCATCGAGCAACCGCGTGTGACCCGCTCCGACACCGGCCGCCAGGGTCCATACGCGCGCACCATGCTCACCGGCCCGCAGCGTCATGGGCACATCCATCAGATGATTGCCGGGGCCCCACCATTGCGAATCGGCCAACAGTTGGCCTCGCAGCAGGACGGCCAGGCCGCCCTGGGGCAACACCAGTTCGGCACCGGGCAACAGGCTCATGGTGCCACCCCGGCTGAACACCTCGTCGGCGCGGTGGCCCAGGTAAAGGCCGAGCACGGACTCGACAAAATCGGCGCGGGTTTCGGACGGATCGGGCCAGGGCATCATCATGCTCGCATCCTAGGCATGCCCCTCGGATCCGGGCTCGTGGCACCTGTCAGATCTGACAGGCCTGGGTACGGTCGTTGCCCGGCAGGACGGTCGATCAGACCGACTGCATCAGCTTTTCGAGCTTGAAGGTGTCGGCTGCAAACGCGCGAATGCCCTCGGCCAGCTTTTCAGTCGCCATGGCGTCCTCGTTGAGGGCATAGCGGAAGCTGGCCTCGTCGTAACTGACAAAAGGCTGGTCAACCGATTTCGCCCGCTCGGGGTCGAGACTGCGCGTCAGCGGTTCATCGGTGGCGGCCAGCTGCGCCAGCAGCTCCGGGCTGATGGTCAGCAAGTCACAACCGGCCAGCGCGGTGATCTGGCCGGCGTTGCGGAAGCTGGCGCCCATCACCTCGGTGGCCACCCCGAACTTCTTGTAGAAGTCGTAAATGCGGCGCACCGACTGCACCCCGGGGTCATTGGCCCCTGCCATGGCGGTCTCATCCCAGCTGGAACCGGCCTGCTTCTTGTACCAATCGTAGATACGACCGACAAAAGGTGAGATCAGCTGCACCTTGGCCTGGCCACAGGCCACGGCCTGGCAGAAGCTGAACAGCAGGGTCAGGTTGGTGTGGATGCCGTCCCGTTCCAGCCGGGCGGCAGCCTGGATGCCCTCCCAGGTCGACGCGATCTTGATCAGGATCCGGTCCACGTGCACTCCCTCGCCCTGGTAGAGGTCGATGATGCGCCGCGCCCGCGTCACGGTGGCTTCCGTATCGAAGCTCAGGCGGGCGTCCACCTCGGTCGAAACGCGGCCGGGTACCAGCTGCAGGATCTCGCAACCAAAGCGGACCAGCAACCGGTTCATGGTTTCATCGAGACCCTGGCTGCCATATCGCTGCACCGCCTCCCTGAGCAGGTGGGCGTACTCGGGCTTCTGGACCGCTTTGAGGATGAGCGACGGGTTGGTGGTGGCGTCCCGCGGCGCGTATGCCGCCATCTGGTTGAAATCACCGGTGTCGGCGACCACGGTGGTGTACTGTTTGAGCGCGTCAAGCTGGTTCATGGCGGCATTATCGGGTGTAATAAGGTTTCACAGACCGTTGTAACTCCCGGCCCACCCGCGCCGTCACATCATGCTTGATCGCATCAAGGCCTCCCTGCCCTCGCTGGCGCCTGCCGAACAACGCGTCGGCAAGCTCGTCCTGTCCGATCCCCGCAGCTTCGCCAGCCTGCCCGTGTCAGAGCTCGCCGAGCGGGCCCATGTGAGCAAACCGACCGTGGTCCGCTTCTGCCGCAGCATGGGTTACGACGGGCTGTCCGATTTCAAGCTGAAGCTGGCCGGCACCGTCAGTGAGGGTGTCCCCTTCATCCACCGCAGCGTCGACGTGGACGACAAGGTCAGCGATGTGCTGGTCAAGGTCATCGACAACACCGTGGCGGCCTTTCTGAAGTACCGCAACGATGCGTCGACGCACTCGATCGAGAAGGCCGTGGATGCACTGGTTGCCACTTACAGCAAACGGGGACGCATCGAATTCTTCGGAGCCGGCAATTCGGGCATCGTGGCCCAGGACGCCCAGCACAAGTTCTTCCGTCTGGGCATCAATGCCATCGCCTACAGCGACGGGCACATGCAGGTGATGAGCGCCTCTCTGCTGGGTCCGGGCGACTGTGTGGTCATCATCTCGAACTCCGGCCGCACCCGGGACCTCATGGATGCGGCGGACATTGCCCGCAAGCATGGCGCCACGGTGATCACAGTCACTGCCAGTGGGTCTCCGCTGGCGACAGCCGGGCATATCCACCTGGCGGCCGATCACCCGGAGGGTTATGACCGCTACAGCCCGATGACGTCACGCCTGATGCACCTGATGGTGATCGATGTGGTGGCCACCTGCCTGGCCCTGCGCATTGGCGGCAGCAAGTTGCAACCCCTGCTGCGGGAGATGAAGAACAACCTTCGGAGCAAGCGGTACGCCTGAGCGTGCGCTGTGCACACAGCCCCGGCGGCTCTTTCGAGCCGCAAGTACCCTGTCAGATCCGGCCTTCCTCGACCGCGTGACACGCGATGCGGATGCCACCGAGCGACTGCATGACCGGGCGCTCGTTGCGGCATCGGTCGTTGGCATGCGGACAGCGCGGGTTGAAGGCGCAGCCTGTGGGCGGGTTCAAGGGGTTGGGCACCTCGCCTTGCACCGGGGTGCGCGCCTTGCCGGTGTCGTGCATCTTGGGGATGGCATCGAGCAGCATGCGCGTATACGGGTGACGCGGTGTGTCGAACAGCGTGTGCTTGGGCGCCAGCTCCACCATCCGTCCCAGGTACATCACGCCGACATGGTCGCTGACATGCCGGACCACGGCGAGGTTGTGACTGATGAACAGGTAGGTCAGGCCCTGCTGGCGTTGCAGGTCCTTCATGATGTTGAGCACCTGCGCCTGCACCGACACGTCCAGCGCCGAGGTGGGCTCATCGCAGACCAGGAACTCCGGATGGGTGGCCAGGGCGCGCGCAATGGAGATGCGCTGCCGCTGTCCACCGGAGAACTGGTGCGGAAACTTGGTCCGGTCCTGGGCCGCCAGGCCGACCGAGTGCAACAGCTCTTCCACCCGGGCGCGCAGCGCGGCCGGATCGGACAGGATGCCGTGCTCGCGCAACGGTTCGGCGATGATGTCTTCCACCCGCCAGCGAGGATTGAGGCTGGCGTAGGGGTCCTGGAAGATCATCTGGATGCGGCGGCGCAGCTGTCTGCCCTGGGGCGTTCGAAAAGCCGCATGGGCGTCCTGCCCGTCGAACTCGAAGCTGCCGCGGGTCGGCGGGTACAGCCCCACCAGCAGACGGGCCACCGTGCTCTTGCCACAGCCCGACTCACCGACCAAGGCCAGGGTCTGGCCGCGCTGAATGTCGAAGGACACGCCATCAACAGCCTTGAGCAACAGGCGCGGCTGGCGTTCGATCACGCGGTTGAGCCAGGGGGCCGACACATCGAAGGTGCGGGCCAGATCGGTGGCACGCACCAGCGGGCGCTGGTCAGCCGGCGATGCCACGGTGGAAGCGGCATCGCGGTCTGTCATGGTGGCGCTCATGCTGCCTCCCCGATGGTCTGTACGCTTGATGCATCGTGCAACCAGCAGGCCGCCCGTGTGGCACCGGCGGGCATGAGGTCCGGCCGCTGGTCGTGGCAACGATCGAAGCTGCGCTCGCAGCGCGGGTTGAAGGCACAGCCGCGCGGTATCGCATTGAGCCGTGGCATGGCACCGTCGATCTGGTGCAAGCGTTCACGGTCCGCTCCCATGTCCGGAATGCAGCCCATGAGCCCCCGTGTGTAGGGGTGGGCCGGATGGTTGATCACCTCGTGCACCGGACCAATTTCGGCCACGCGGCCGGCATACATGACGGCCACCCGGTCACAGGTCTCGGCGATCACGCCCATGTCATGGGTGATCAGCATCACCGCCGCACCACGCTCGCGACAGATGGTCTTGAGCAGGGTGATGATCTGCGCCTGGATCGACACATCCAGGGCGGTCGTTGGCTCGTCGGCAACGATCAGCTGCGGCTCGGCAGCCAACGCGAGGGCAATGACCACGCGCTGGCGCATGCCACCGGAGAACTGGTGCGGGTAGTGGTCTATCCGCTGCTCGGCCGCCGGGATGCCGGTGTCCTTGAGCAGCTTGATGGCCCGCTGGCGCGCTTCGGCCTGACTGACCGGCAAGTGGGTGGTGATGGTCTCGGTCAGCTGGCGCCCGACCGAATACAGCGGATTGAGCGAAGTCAGCGGATCCTGAAAAATGGCACCGATCTGGCGACCACGGATCTTGCGCATGGCATCGGGACGCAGGTTGTCGATGCGCTCGCCATGCAGGCGGATCTCGCCACCCGCAATGCGACCGGGCGGCTCCAGCAGGCCGATGATGGACGCTCCGGTCAGCGATTTGCCGGCCCCCGACTCGCCCACAACACCCAGGATTTCCCCCGGTGCGATGTCGAAGGAGACGTCGTCAAGCGCACGCAGGGTGCCTCGCCGCGTCGGAAACTCGACCACCAGATTCTTGACTTGTAGCAGGCTCATCGTGTTATTGGAGTCGCGGATTCAGGGCGTCGCGCAGCCAGTCGCCGAGCAGGTTGACCGACAGCGCGATCAGGACCAGCATGGCGCCAGGGAAGATGGTGATCCACCACTCGCCGGAGAACAGGTAGTCGTTGCCGACACGGATCAGGGTACCCAGGGATGGTGAGGTGGGTGGCGCACCGACACCCAGAAAGGAAAGCGTGGCCTCGGTGATGATGGCCGTGGCCACCTGAATGGTGGCCAGAACCAGCACCGGGCCCATGACGTTGGGCAGCACGTGGCTGTGCATGATGCGCAGTGGGGCCACGCCGGTGACCCGGGCCGCCTGCACATACTCCTTGCTGCGCTCGACCAGGGTCGAGCCCCGGACGGTGCGCGCATACTGGACCCAGCCGGTGAGCGAGATCGAAATGATCAGCACACCGAAGGCCAGGGTCTCATGGGCGTTGGGAAAAAGCGCGCGTCCGACGCCAGCGATCAGCAGGGCCACCAGAATGGCCGGGAACGAGAGCATCACGTCGCACAGACGCATGAGCACGGCATCGATCCAGCCGCCCAGGAAACCGGCCAGCAGTCCGAACGCCACCCCGACGATGACCGACAGGACCACCGAGGCCAGACCGACGGCCAGGGAAATCCGTGCGCCATACATGAGCGCCGAGAGGATGTCCCTGCCCTGATCATCGGTTCCGAGCAGAAAAGCCTTCGAGCCATCGGCGTGCCATGCCGGCGGAAGCCTTGCATTGGACAGCTCCAGCGTGGCCAGGTCAAAGGGGTTGTGCGGCGCGACCCAGGGCGCAAACACGGCGCAGAAGATGCAGACGAATGCGATCACCGCCGCCACGATGGCGGTGGGTGAATGCAGAAAGCTGTAGCCGACATCGCTGTCGGCCCAGCGTCGAAGTGTGGCGATCAATTGGAACGTCTCGCTAGGGGTAAGGATCTGCCATGGGCGAACGAATCATGAGACACCTGGCACCGGTGCCGATCCGGCCCGGCCAGACCGCCGCGGCGACACCCTCGCGAAGGTGCGCACCGCTGGCGGCCAGGGGTGATCACTTTACGCTCACATAACGGAAGGGCATGAAGTTGTCGGCGCGCTGCTTGAGCGTCACGTTGCTGGCCACGCCCCAGGCCAGCGCCTGCTGGTGAAGCGGCAGGTGACCGATGTCGTCGGCGTGGATCTTGAAGGCCTCGCTGATCATGGCCTGTCGCTTGGTCGCGTCGGTCTCCGACTGGATCTTCAGCGTGAGTTCGTCCACTTTGGGATTGCAGTAGGAGCCCAGGTTGAACTGGCCAGCGCCCTTGTCGTCCACGCAGCGCATCAGCGCGTTGAGGGGGTTGTGGGCGTCATAGGTGCCCGGCGTCCAGCCCAGCAGGTAGAAACTGGTGTCACGGCGCAGGATCTTGGGGAAGTAGGTGCCCTTGGTCTCCGCCTGGAGGTTGACCTTGACGCCGATACGCGCGAGGTTGGCCGTCACGGCCTGGCAGATCGCGCCGTCATTGACATAACGGTCGTTCGGGCAGTTCATGGTCACTTCGAAGCCGTTCGGGTAGCCAGCATCGGCCAGCAGCTTCTTGGCCGCCTCGATGTCAAACGGCAGTCGCTTGTTGAGCGCCGCGTCGAAGCCGTTGATACCCGGCCCCACCATCAGGGCGGTCGGGTTGGACGCGCCCCGCATCACGGTGCGCTGAATGCCGTTGATGTCGATGGCCTGGTAGAAGGCCTGCCGCACGCGCTTGTCCTTGAAGGGGTTCTTGCCCTTGACACTCGAATACAGCAGCTCGTCACGCTTCTGGTCCATGCCCAGGAAAATGGTGCGCAGTTCAGGTGCCTGCATCACCTTGGACTTGCCGCCCGCGTTGATGCGGGCCACGTCCTGCAGTGGCACCGGCTCGATGACATCGACCTGCCCGGACAGCAGCGCTGCGACGCGGGTGGCATCGTTGCCGATCGGTGTGAACTCCACGTTCACCACATTGCCTTCGATCTTGCCCCAGTAGTTGCCGTTGCGCACAAAGCTGGTCTTGACGTTGGGCTGGCGCTCACGCAGGCGGAAAGGACCTGTGCCATTGGCACGGAACGACGCGGCGTTCTCGACACCCTTGCGGCGGTCCACCGGACGGGTGGCCTGGTTCTCCTCGGCCCACTGCTTGCTCATGATGTAGACCAGCGAGATCACATCAGGCAGGATGGGAAAGGGCGCCTTGGTTTCGATCTCGATGGTGTGGCTGTCGATCTTGCGCACCGCCTGAATGTCGTTGGTGTAGCTCTTCATGTCGGAGCCGTCCCCTGACGCGCGCTCAAACGAGAACAGGACGTCGTCTGCGGTGAAGGGCTTGCCGTCATGGAAGGTCACGCCCTTGCGCAGTTCGAAGCGCCAGACCGTGGGCGAGGTC
This sequence comes from Hydrogenophaga sp., assembly GCA_025458415.1. Classification (GTDB taxonomy): domain Bacteria; phylum Pseudomonadota; class Gammaproteobacteria; order Burkholderiales; family Burkholderiaceae_C; genus Hydrogenophaga. The sequence goes on along the minus strand of JALOSN010000003.1, from coordinate 12,048 downwards.
TGCTTCCAGGATGTGGCCAGGCCTGGCACCAGCTGGAGGTCGGCATTGCGGTCGACCAGGGGCTCGTACACGTTGCCGGTGACGCTCAGCTGCAGCGACTCGTTGAGCGAATGCGGGTCCATCGAAAGTGCATCGCCCTGATTGCCGATGCGCACGGTCTGGGCCGACGCTGTGGCAACCGTGGCCATGGCGGCCACCACCAGACTGCAGACCAGTGTTTTTCTGAGGTTCATGTCCTTGCTCCTGCGTGGAAGTTGGGTTGGTGATGGGAAAGTCGGTCGTGGATCAGCCTGCCGGAGCAAGGGGAAGCCCCTGCTCGACCAGGCCAGCATGCAACGCGGCGCCCAATGGCAACACGTCGTCGTTGAAATCGTATCGGGTGTTGTGCAGCATGCAGCTGCCCTCTCCGCCCTGACCCAGGCGCAGGTAGGCGCCGGGCTTGACCTGCAGCATGAAAGAGAAGTCTTCGGCCCCCATGCTTGGTTCCATGTCGCGCTCGACGTGGTCTTCGCCGAGCAGAAGCTCTGCCACGTCGCCCGCGAAACGCGCCTGAGGGCCGCTGTTGATGGTGGCGGGGTAGATCCGCTCGTAATTCAGGTGCACCGAGGCCCCGAGTCCCAGGGCCACGCCCGAGCAGACCTCGTGCAGGCGCCGCTCGACCATCTCCTGCACCTCCGGGCTGAAGGTCCGGACCGTACCCACCAGCGTGGCCTTGCCAGGCACGACACTGAAGGCGGCCATGTCACCGGCGTGCATCGCGCACAGGCTGATGACGGCGCTGTCGATGGCCCGCACGTTGCGGGACACAATGCTCTGCACCGCCGTGATGATGTGCCCGGCCACCAGCACCGGGTCGACCGTGAGGTAGGGGTGGGCGCCGTGGCCACCCTTGCCGGTGATCTCGATGGTGATCCGGTCGGCAGCCGCCATCATGGGACCGGGGTTGACCCCCACTGTCCCGGGCCGCATCTGCGGCCAGTTGTGCATGGCATAGACCGATTCGACCGGAAAACGGTCGAACAGGCCATCTTCGATCATGGCCTTGGCACCTGCAAACCCCTCTTCACCCGGCTGGAAGATCAGCACGGCCGAACCGTCGAACTGGCGTGTCTCGGCCAGGTAACGTGCCGCCCCCACCAGCATGGCGACATGCCCGTCGTGCCCGCAGCCGTGCATCATGCCTGGGCGGGATGAACGCCAGGCGAAGTCGTTCTGTTCGGTGATGGGCAAGGCATCCATGTCGGCGCGCAGGCCGATCATCCGGCCGCTCTGCCGCTGGCGACCATGGATCACCGCCACCACGCCGGTGCGGCCGATACCCGTGTGGATTTCGTCGGCCCCGCAGACTTTCAGTGCCTCCACCACACGCCTGGCCGTGTAGTGCTCTTCAAAGCCGAGTTCAGGGTGCGCGTGCAGGTCCCGGCGAAAGGCAGTGAGTTCCGGATGCAGGGCCGCAATGTGTGCAAATGCACGCCCGTGGGCCTTGATGCGTGGAGCAAGCATGGTGCGTCGGTCAGTGTCCACCACCCGCTCGCTCGACGCGCAAGCGGGGATCGACAGCGAAATACAGCAGGTCGACAATCAGGTTGATCACCACGAAGATGAGGGCGATCAGGCACAGGTAGGCGGCCATGACCGGAATGTCGGCAAAGGTGACCGCCTGAATGAACAGCAGCCCCATGCCCGGCCACTGGAAAACCGTTTCAGTGATGATGGCAAAAGCAATCAGGCCGCCAAGCTGCAGTCCGGTGATGGTCATCACGGGAACCAGCGTGTTCTTCAGCGCATGGCCGAAATGCACCGCCCGGTCGGTCAGGCCTCGTGCCCTTGCAAACTTGATGTAGTCGGTGCGCAGCACTTCCAGCATCTCGGCACGCACCAGGCGCATGATCAGTGTGAGCTGGAAGATGGCCAGCGTGATGGCTGGCAGCGTGATGTGGTGCCAGCCCTTGGCCGTCAGCAGGCCGGTCGTCCACCAGCCCAGTTGAGTCACCTCGCCGCGACCAAAACTGGGAAACCAGCCCAGGTTGACGGCAAACACCAGGATCAGCAGGATGCCGATCAGAAACGTCGGCAGCGACACGCCCAGCAGCGACACCGTCATGAACACCTGGCTCATGAAGGTGCCCCTGCGCAGTGCGGCGTACACGCCCATCGGAATGCCGATGAGCAGTGCCAGTCCTGCAGCCACCAGCGCCAGTTCCAGTGTGGCCGGAAAACGCTCGGCGATCAGCCGCGAAACCTTGGCACCCTGCCGAAGGCTCAGACCGAACTCGCCCTGGACCGCATTGCCCAGGAAGGCAGCGAACTGGTACAGGAACGGCTTGTCCAGTCCGAGGTCGGCGCGCAGTTCGCGAATCTGTTCGGGTGTGGCGTCCTGCCCCAGCAGAAAGACGACAGGGTCGCCGACGTACTGGAACAGCATGAAGGCGATGAAGGCGACGCTGATCATGACGATCACCGCCTGGACCAGCCGCCGCAGGATGAATGCGAACATGGATATGCAATGAAGAACGGGTCGCCCACGCGAGTGGGCGACCCGCAGAAGAACCGACTCAGTTTACCTTGATGAGTCGCCAGTCGAGCCGGTTGTCGGCACGGTGCACCACCTCGATGTTCTGCTTCATGGCCCAGGGGATGATCTGGTTGTGCAGCGGAATGTGGGCCACATCCTCGTTCTGCAGCTGCAGGGCCTCCGTCAGCAGGCGCGGACGGATGAAGGGGTCGGTCTCGGTCTTGGCCCGGTCGATGATGGCGTCCATCTTCGGGTTGCTGTAGCGACCGACGTTGTAGTTGCCATCGCCTCCGGTGCCCACAGTCCGGACCAGCGACTGCAGGCTGTACAGCGCATCAAAAGTCGGCACTCCCCAGCCCAGCATGTAGATGCTGGCCTCGTAGCGCTGGATCATCGGGAAATAGGTGGCCAGCGGCAGCGTGCGCAGCTTCGCCTTGACCCCGATGCGCGCCCACATCGCCGTGACCGCCTGGCAGATCGCCTCGTCGTTGATGTAGCGGTTGTTCGGGCAGGCGAAGTCGACCTCGAAGCCGTCCTTGTACCCGGCATCGGCCAGCAGCTTCTGCGCGGCAGCCACGTCGAACGGGTAGCGCTGGTGGACGGATTCGGTCCAGCCAGCCACCTGCGGTGCGACGAGTGCACCGGTGGGCTGCCCCAGCCCCCGCAGAGTGACCCGGGCAATCGAGTTCATGTCGATGGCCTGGTACAACGCTTTGCGCACGCGCACATCCTTGAGCGGGTTCTTGCCCTTGACGTTGCTGCCGGGCAGTTCATCGCGGAACTGGTCCATGCCGAAGAAGATGGTGCGGTTTTCCACTCCGTCCATCACCTTGAGGGCGTTGTTGCTGCGAATGCGGGGCAGGTCCTGAGGGCTCGGGTCCAGCACGAAATCGACCTCGCCCGACAGCAGGGCCGCCATGCGGGTGGCCACGTTGCGCACGGGGGTGTACACGATCTCGGTCACGTTGCCTTCGGCCTTGCCCCACCAGTTGGGGTTGCGGGTCAGCACGATCTTCTGGTCGGGCTGCCACTCCTTGAGCATGAACGGCCCGGTGCCCATGGCGTTGCGGTGGGCAAAGTTCTCGTCCTGCGTCTTGATGTCCTTGGGCTCGACCGAGTTGTTCTTCTCGGCCCAGGCCTTGCTCATCATGCGCAGCTCGGTCAGCTGGTTGATCAGCACCGGGTTGGGGCCGCCGGTGATGATGTCGATGGTGTTGTCATTGACTTTCACCACGCGGGTGATGCCCTGGGTATAGACGTTGAAGTTGGACGTCTTGGCCATGGCCCGCTGCAGCGAGAACACGGCATCGTCTGCCGTGAAGTTGCTGCCATCGTGGAATTTCACACCGGTGCGCAAGGTCATGCGCAGCTGGGTGGGCGAGACCTGCGTCCAGCTGGTGGCCAGCAGCGGCTCGGGCTTGAACGTGCGGCTGTTGTAGTAGACCAGAGACTCGTAGACCGAGGCGTGCACGCCGTTGGCCAGCGCGTTGTTCTGCGAGTGGATGTCCCAGGTCGGGATATCGCTCGCACTGGTCCATTTGAAGGTCTTGGCATGGGCCAGTCCCATGCCCATTGACAGGGCGGCGCCCACGACCACGGCTCGCATCGTCAGGGTGTGTTTCATTGCTTGACACCTGAAATAAAAATGAACATCCCTGCACTATGCAACAAATGTTCCTGCCTGCCCCATCGGACTTACCCGAAGCCAGGGCCCGGGCCGTCTCCGAGGTGTCAGCGCGTTGTGCACACCCTCGGCACACGCATGCGCGCATGGCACCGCCATGAAGCGGAGACCTCCCCTCGATGGGGCATGCCGTTTCGGTGCTGTCCCGCCATCATGACAGCCGCTCCGGTGGAGTCCCGCCATGAGACGCGCGAACCACCGGACACCATGACATGAACCAGGGAGAGCACATGAGAACCAGGATCCGGTCGATGACATGCGCGCTTTTGCTGTGCTTCGGACTGTCGGTGGCCTCTGCCGCCGTTGAAGTGAACCAGGCCAGTGGCGATGACCTCGAAAGCATCAAGGGAATCGGACCAAGCACCGCACAACGCATCCTTCACCAGCGGCGAGCAGCGCCCTTTCGTGACTGGCACGACCTGATTCTGCGTGTACCCGGCATCGGGGACAAACGGGCTGCACGACTTTCGGACCAAGGTCTGAGGGTGCAGGGACAGGCCTTCAGGGCCGTGGACGCACGGCCTGCCGCGAACACCACCCGGCCCATTGGCTACGCCCCCAGAAGTCCTGCTCCGCCAGCGCCTGCCTTGCGCGATCGATGAAGGCCCCGGGCGCCCTGGGAACGGGCCCAAGGGCAAAAAAAAACCACCCGCAAGCGGGTGGTTTCTTCAGACGGTCTGATGCGTAAAGGAACGATCAGAAGGTGTGCTTGAGGCCAACACCAATGCGGTTCTTCGGTTCGCCCGTGGCGTCGACGGCCGCTTCGTTGAGGCGACGGAAACCGGTGTAGACGCTGGTGCGCTTGGACAGCGCGTAGCTGGCAGCCAGGGCAAAGGCGTTCTGGTTGGAGCCGACATCAGGACGCACGGCGACCACGCCACCCGACAGGGTCAGTGCATCGGACAGGGGGACATCAGCGCCGATGGAGTAGTCGTCACCCTCGTCCTTGACCGTACCGAAGGCGGCGCGCAGGGTGGCGACACCGAAGTCGTAGGTGCCCACCAGGCGGGTGGCTTCGCGCGTGCCCGAATCGGTCTTGTCGCGCTCCTGGCCCACAGCCACGAACAGCGGGCCGCCCTCGTACTTGACATGGAAGGCCGTCACGCGCTGGTTGTTGGCGCCGTCCTTGAAAGACGAACTGATGGCAGCACCGAAACCACCGAAGCTCGGGGTGGAGTAGTACACGCCCTTGTTGGGGTTGGCCACATAGGTGTAGGAGGGGGCAATGATGGCGGGGGACAGCACGTTGGCGTCAAACGCCGAATTGCCAGCACCTGCGAAGTCGTCGTAGGCGTTCCAGGCCTTGCCCAGCTTGACCTCACCAAAGCCACCACTCAGGCCCATCCAGGCTTGACGGTTGAAGCCGCTGCCGGTGGAGCCGTCGCCGAGGTTGATGCCTTGCTCGAAGTTGAAGTTGGCATTCAGGCCACCACCGAGGTCTTCGCTGCCCTTGATACCCCAACGGCTGGTGCTGACACCACCCGAGGTCAGCGTGGTGCTGGCGCCAGTGTCTTTGTGGATGACGACGTCGGCAATGCCGTACAGCGTGACGCTGGACTGGGCGGAGGCTGCCGTCACAACGGCCAGGGAAGCCAGAGCAATCAGGGACTTTTTCATGTAATCACCTTGTTGAAGTGGGAAGGAAAACTGTTCAGTTGCCATCCGGTGGATAGGTCACTGACCCATGAGTCAGTTTAGCGAGTCTTTTGTACCGGGTTCGGGTGAACCCTTGGTTTGGACAGCCACAGATGCAAAAAAACAACGCCAACACCTTCCAACGAACCACCAGTCTTCAAGCAAGTTTTGCGCCAATCGTCATCGACATTCCATCCAGGCGCGGGCAAAAGAAAAACCCGCTGCATCGCTGCAGCGGGTCTTGGTCACGCTCGGATCAGCAGCTGGTCAAGCCAGCCGACGATCAGAAGTTGTGACGGATGCCCAGGCCCAGGCCGGTGCGGTTTTCGCCAGCAGCGCCCAGAGCGCCGGCCTTCTTGCCGCCGTCACGCAGGACAGCAGCGTACGTGAAGGTGCGCTTGCTCAGGGGGTACTTGGCTTCCAGCAGCAGGTCGGTGTCCTTGAACTCGGTGTCGCGGGCGATATCGAGGGTCAGGCTGACCGGGCCGGCGTTGGCCGTGCCGCCGATGGCGAAGCCGCGGGCGTCACCAGCGGGGTCGATGATGGCACCGGCCACGCGGAAGGCGCCGAAGTTGTAGTTGGCACCGACGTGGATGTTCTTCTCGGAGTTCTGCGCCTTGTTGTAGCCCAGAGCCACAGCCAGCGGGCCGTTGCGGTAGATGGCGTTCAGGTCGACCTTGGCGTTGCCACCGTTGTTGGCCTTCAGGATGTAGCCCAGGGTGGCGGTGAAGCCGCCCATGTTGGGGGTGGTGTACTGGAACTGGCTGCTGTTGCGGATGCCACCCAGCACGCCGCCGAACTGGCTGACGACGACGGAGTAGTTGGCGGTGCCGGTCAGTTCCCAGGCGGCGGCGGCGAAGAACGAGGGGTTCAGGGTGCGGCCGAGACGCAGTTCACCGAAACCACCGGACAGGTTCATCCAGGCAGCGCGGCCGAACGGGGCGCCAACGGGGCTGGAGGCGGACAGTTCGCCGGTGCCGATGTTGATGCCTTGCTCGAAGTTGAAGCCGGCTTTCAGGCCGCCACCGAGGTCCTCGGTGCCACGCACGCCCCAACGGCTGTTGCCGTTGTTCATGGTGCTGCTGCCGCTGAAGGAAGCGGACTGATCGGTCACCTTGTTGATACCGGCATCGGCCACGCCGTACAGGGTCACGGAAGACTGGGCAAAGGCGACGCCGGTGGCAGCCACGGCGGCCAGAGCAATCAGGGTCTTTTTCATTGAGAGTTTCTCCAAGGTTGAAAAAAGGGCCGCGGGTCTGTCGCCCCCGAGCCAACCTCCGTTGTTGGAAGTTGATGCTATTGCACCAGATGGAGATGACAGATGCAAAGCTTTCGACCATCCTGGGGGCGATTTGTGGTGCATGGACAACAGACGCACAGACCGTATGCACCATGACGGTGCCTCAGCGTGGTTGCGGTGCGACCGAGACCCTCGCCGTGCGAGTGCGCCCCCAGGCAGGCACAATCACGGCCAGCGGTCGAAGCAGCCCATCCGCCCGACCGCGCGCCTCCGAAGGAGATCAGACATGGATGCCCTGCTGGTGGCCGCCGACTCGGCCCTGCGTACCCTTTTCGCAACCCCGCGCGCTTCGCGGGCCTGTCCGACCGTGCCCGAGTCCTCCGACGTCAGAGACTTGCAGGCTTCTGAACAGCAGCTCTCTGGGGCACTGATGCGCGTCAACCATGTGGGCGAGGTCTGCGCGCAGGCGCTGTACACCGCACAGGCGCTGGCCGCGCGCAGCGGACGGCGTCCGAACGAACCGCTGGCACGCCAGCTGGAGGCGGCCGGGCAGGAAGAAACCGACCACCTGGCCTGGACAGCGGAACGGCTGCGCGAACTCGGCGCCCGGCCATCGCTGCTCAATCCGGTGTGGTACGCCGGCGCGTTCGGTCTGGGGCTCCTGGCCGGGCGGCTCGGACCGGGCGTCAGCCTGGGGTTCGTGGTGGAAACGGAACGCCAGGTGGAAGCCCACCTGGCTGGTCACATGGAACGGCTGCCGGCGGCGGACCAGACGTCACGCGCCATCGTCGCCCAGATGAAGACCGATGAGGCCCGGCATGCACGCGACGCCGAGCGGGCGGGCGCCACCGAGCTGCCAGCACCGGTGAAGCTGCTGATGCGTGGGGCGGCCAAGGTCATGACCACGGTTGCACACCGGATCTGAAACCTGTTTCGTGGATCCCGCCTGCGCGGGAATCGCTGGATGAGCAGTCAGGCTTCGATCAGCTCGAAGCCGGTGGTGATTTCGGCCGTCTTGCCCAGCATGATGCTGGCCGAGCAGTATTTTTCGTGACTCATGGCGATCGCGCGCTCAACCGCGGCCGCGGGAATGCCCTTGCCCGTGACCGTGAACTGCATGTGGATGCGGGTGAACACCTTGGGATCGGCCTCGGCCCGCTCGGATGTGAGCTTGACACTGCAGCCGCGCACGTCGTGCCGGCCGCGACGCAGGATGAGCACCACGTCATAGGCCGTGCAGCCGCCGGTGCCGGCCAGCACGGTTTCCATTGGCCTGGGCGCCAGGTTGGCGCCGCCGTTTTCGGGCCTGGCGGCGTCAGGCGCGCCGTCCATGGTCAGGATGTGACCACTTCCGGTTTCAGCCACGAAGCCCATGGCGGAGCGGGTACCGGTGGCGCCGGTCCAGGTGACGGTGCATTCCATGGTGGGTGTCTGGTGTGTGAAAAAGTGGACAGACTTGGATCAAGCTCTCTAATCAGGAGCGCAACGACCTGATTGCTTGTTGCATTGCAGCATGGCAACGCTATACTGGCGCCATTGTATTGAAGGTTGTCTCCTCTGCCCTCCACGGGTGGATTCAGGCCCGGACCGGCACCGCCGTCCGGGCCTTTTTTTGCGTTCAGGCAAGACCGATATGATGCGGTGCAACCGCCGGCCTGCCCCAACCGGTCATGGCGGCTCTGGAAAAACCGAGATGCCGAACCGAAAGACCCCCACCGCGCCCAACTCTGTCGCCACCGAACTGACACCGGCCGACTACCTGAGAAAAATCCTGACGGCGCGGGTGTACGACGTGGCTGTGGAGTCGCCGCTGGAGCCAGCCCGCAACCTCAGCCGGCGGCTGCACAACCGGGTGCTCCTCAAACGGGAAGACCAGCAGCCGGTGTTCAGCTTCAAGCTGCGGGGCGCCTACAACAAGATGGCCCACCTGTCGGCCGAGCAGCTGGCCAAAGGGGTGATCTGCGCCTCGGCCGGCAACCATGCCCAGGGGGTGGCCCTGGGCGCCCACAAACTGGGCACACGCGCTGTCATCGTCATGCCCACCACGACGCCCCAGGTCAAGGTCGATGCGGTGCGAGCGCTCGGCGGCGAAGTCGTGCTGCACGGCGACAGCTACTCGGATGCGTATGGTCACGCCGTGGCCCTGCAGAAGGCCCAGGGGCTGACCTTCGTCCATCCGTTCGACGATCCGGACGTGATCGCCGGCCAGGGCACGATCGCGATGGAAATGCTGCGCCAGTTGCAGAGCCTGGGCTCGGACCGCCTGGACGCGGTGTTCGTGGCCATTGGTGGCGGCGGACTGATCTCGGGGGTGGCCAACTACATCAAGGCGTTGCGACCCGATATCAAGGTGATCGGTGTGCAGACCCGCGATTCTGACGCCATGTTGCGGTCGGTGCAGGCCGGCGAGCGGGTGTCGCTGGGTGAGGTGGGGCTGTTTGCCGATGGCACGGCGGTCAAGCTGGTGGGCGAGGAGACCTTCCGCATTGCCCGGGGTCTGGTGGACGAATTCATCGTGGTCGACACCGATGCGGTGTGCGCCGCCATCAAGGACGTGTTCGTGGATACGCGCAGCATTGTGGAGCCTTCCGGCGCCATGGCGGTGGCGGCCATGAAACAGTATGTGGCTTTGAACAAGACCCGGGGCGAAACGTACGCGGCCATTCTGTGCGGCGCCAACATGAACTTCGACCGGCTGCGCTTTGTGGCCGAGCGCGCCGAGGTGGGCGAGGAGCGCGAAGCCCTGTTTGCGGTCACCATTCCGGAGGAACGCGGCAGCTTCCGGCGCTTCTGTGAACTGATCGGCGACCTGCCCGGGCCGGCGCGCAACGTCACCGAGTTCAATTACCGCATCCACGATGGCAGCAAGGCCCACGTGTTCGTGGGCCTGACCACCTCGGCCAAGGGCGAGTCCACCCGCATTGCGGCCACGCTGGGCAAACACGGCTTCGACACGCTGGATCTGACCCATGACGACCTGGCCAAGGAACACATCCGCCACATGGTCGGTGGTCACTCGCCGCTGGCGCAGGACGAACGCCTGCTGCGCTTTGTCTTCCCCGAGCGCCCAGGCGCGTTGCTGAAATTCCTGAGCCTGATGCGGCCCGGGTGGAACATCAGCCTGTTCCATTACCGGAACCAGGGTGCCGACTATGGCCGCATCCTGGTCGGCCTGCAGGTGCCGCCCAAGGATGACCGTGCCTTTGCCCGCTTCCTCGAGACGCTGGGCTACCCGTATGTCGAGGAAACGTCCAACCCTGTCTACAGGCTGTTCCTGCAGAGCTGAGATCACCCCATGAACCCACCCTCCGACAGTGCCCGGATCGATACGCGTCAGACGACACAGGCCCCTGCGCTGTCGCTGCCGGAGGTCGCGCCCACCGCCATGCCCGCCCTGGACGAGCGGGTCACCGGCCTTCTGGCGGAGCCCACTTACCCGCGCCACGCGCTGGGCCGCATAGAGACCCTGCTGCAACAGCTGGTGCGAATCCAGTGCACGGATCCGGACACCTTCGAAGGACTTGCGCTGGACCGGCCGCAGGTGCTGGTGTTCGCCGCCGACCATGGCGTCGTGGACGAGGGTGTATCGGCCTTTTCCCAGGATGTCAGCCGCCTGCGGGTGGAGGAGGTGCTGCGTGGCCAGGCACCGTTGAACACGCTGACGCGGTTGCACGGCTTCGATCTGACCGTCGTGGACGCGGGCCTGGCCCAGCAGTTGCTGCCCCCTGCCGATGCCGAGGAAAGCGTTGCACTCCTGTCGCGCAAGATCGGCCACGGAACGCGCAACATGGTGCTCAGCCCCGCCATGTCGTTGCGGCAGGCCATCTCGGCGCTGCAGGCGGGCATGGACGTGGTCCGCCACCTGCCGGGTCGGGTGGTGGCGCTGGGCGACATCGGGGTCGGCAGCACCGCCTGCGCAGCCCTGCTGCTGTCGCGCCTGTGTGGTGTGCCGTTGCCCGATGCCTGTGGTCGTGACCAGGACGCCGGGGGACTGGACAGCCTTCGCCGGCAGCACCGGCTGGAAAAACTCCAGGCCGCCGCGGCGCGGCACCGCAAGGCCGTGTCTCCGCTGGAGGCTCTGGCTGCCATGGGGGGTTTCGAGATTGCCATGCAGGCTGGGGCCATGTTGCAGGCGGCCAGCGAACGACGGATCGTATTGGTCGACGGCTTCGTGGCGGGCGCTGCGGCGCTGGTGGCACGGGGCCTGTGCCCGGCCGTGGCCGACTACATGGTGTTCGGCCACCGTTCGACCGAGCCCGGCCACCGGTTGCTGCTGATCCACATGCAGGCCCAGCCTCTGCTGGACATGGAGCTTCGCGTGGGTCAGGGAGCCGGGGCGCTGATGGCCTGGCCACTGCTGCAGGCCGCGCAGGCCTTGCTGGCCCGTCAGATGCCAGCCGACTGAGCTGTCGCTGCTCAGGAACCCGGCGGTCCGCCGTCGGCGGGCAGGACGGTGGTGCCGTCGCCGCCACGCAGCGTGGGCATCGAGGGCACAAGATCAGGCGAAGCACCTTGCGGGGACGGCTGCTGCGGCGGCGGGGTGTACACCGGGGTTGCGGGAGGTGGTGTATAGGACTGCACCGGCGGGCGGTTGACCGGCGGCAAGTCGGACTCGTCAGGTACCTGCAGTTCCACCGTACTCGGACCGTCACGTGACGGTCCCAGCCTGGCAACTTTGCGATCGACAGACTGGAGCACCAGACCACCTTCGAGCTGGGCACCGACGGGGTAGGGTCTCGGTGGCTCTCCATCGATCGCAATCAGAGCTGCACCCCCCTGCTGACGGTCGGCCACGACACCCAGCAAGATGTAACGCAAGGAAACAGGCGCAGCCATTCCGTCAGCGGCTATCGCACCTTCAGGGTCCGGGAACCCGAGAGCACGCGACACGGCGGCGGAATCGGCGGCCGGCAGCGCTGCGGGCGATGCAACAACGGGCACCAGGTCGGAACGCCCCAGCACCTGCAGCACCCA
>JALOSN010000055.1 GCA_025458415.1 Hydrogenophaga sp. | reverse complement strand
CCCCGGCTGGCAGGCCCTGGCCGACCTTCGCAAGGCCCTGGCCCAGCTGCCCGACGCGCGTTTTGACATGTTGTGCCATGCGCCAGTTCCCGGTGGCGCTGATCGACGAATTCCAGGACACCGACGCGCTGCAATACCGCATCTTTGATGCGGTCTACCGCCTGCGCGAAAACGCCGGTGACACCGCGCTGGTGCTGATCGGTGACCCCAAGCAGGCCATCTACGGTTTTCGGGGTGCCGACATCCACACCTACCTGCGGGCGCGCCTGGACACTGCCGGCCGGCTGGAGACCCTGGGCACCAATTACCGATCCAGCCATGCCATGGTCGAGGCGGTCAACCGCCTGTTCGCCTCCGGTGAAGCGCGGGAGGATGGCGCCTTCGGCTTCCGGCAAGGCGACGACAACCCGGTCCCGTTCCAGCCGGTGCAGGCGCGCGGCCGGGCCGAGCGCTGGGTCGACCGCAGCCGGGGCGCCAACTCGGCACCGGCGCTGGTGTTCTGGACACTCGACACCCCGGACAAGCCCACCGTCGAGGCCACGCGACAGCGCATGGCCCAGGACTGCGCCAGCGAGGTGGTGCGCCTGCTGCGCGCCGGGCAGGCCAATGAGGCCGGCTTTGCTCGCGACGATGGGCTCTGGCGGCCGGTGCAGCCAGGTGACCTGGCCGTGCTGGTGCAAGGCGGCCTGCGCCGAACCCGATGACGACCGCAAGCTGCGTGCAGCGCTGGCCACCGCCACCCTGGCCCTGGGATGGGGCGAGCTGGACCGACTGGGCCACGACGAACTGGCCTGGGAAGCGCGGGTGCTCCAGTTCCGCGACTACCACCGTCTGTGGCAGCTTCAGGGTGTGCTGCCCATGCTGCGGCGCCTGCTGCACGACCACCGGGTCCCGGGTCGCTTGCTGGCCCAGGGGGATGAGCGTTGCCTGACCGACCTGCTGCACCTGAGCGAGTTGCTGCAACAGGCCAGCGTGACACTGGATGGCGAACACGCCCTGGTGCGCTGGCTGGCCGAGCAGCGACAGGACGAGGGCGGTGCCAGCGGACACGACGCCCGGCGACTGCGGCTCGAGAGTGAGGCCAGCCTGGTCACCGTGGTCACAGTTCACAAGTCCAAGGGGCTGGAGTACCCGCTGGTGTTCCTGCCCTTCGGCACCAGTGTGAAGCCGGTGTCCCCCAAGACCGGGGAAGTGCTGCGCTGGCGCGACGCCGACGGCCGGTGGCGCGTGGAACCCCGGCCTTCGCCTGAAGCGGTGGCTGCTGCCGACCGCGAGCGCCTGGGAGAAGACCTGCGCAAGCTGTATGTCGCGCTGACACGCGCGCGCCACGCCACCTGGGTCGGTCTGGTGCCGGACAAGGCGCTGGGCGTCAGTGCCCTGGGCCACCTGGCCGGTCTGCAGGCCGACAGCACATACGAGGACTTGCGGGCGGCGCTGGAGCAACTGGCCCGACAGCCGAGCGAGGCAGGCCCGGTCATGGCCGAGCAGGCCGCGCCTGGCGACGCAGGGCTGAGCTACGTCGACCTCACACCGGCGGCCCCCGAGCGGCCCGAACCACCGCGCCGTACCCAACCCCATTCCCGCTGGTGGATCGCGAGCTACTCGGCCTTGCGCACCGACGAATCGGTGCTGCTGCCGACCCCGACCGCCGCACAGACCGCGGGCGAAGAACGCTTCCTGCAGGCTTGGCAGGAAAGTGCGCCCACCGGTGACGGCCAGGCCCCGGCCGAGCCCATCGCCACGCTGCACGGTTTCGACCGGGGCGCCGGGCCGGGCACCTTCCTTCACCAGCTGCTCGAATGGGCCGGCCGGCGCGGTTTTGCGCGCCTGGCCACCGACCCGGCCGCGCAGCGTGACATGGCCGACCTGGTGGCACGCCGCTGCAACCTGCGAGGCTGGAGCGCCTGGACCGAGACCTTGCAGCACTGGCTGGCCCGCTGGGTCAGCACCCCGCTGCCGTTGGACAGCCTGGACCCCGGGGCTGGCGGCGTTGCGCCGGTGGCCTGGCGGCGCTACCAGGTCGAGCTGGAGTTCTGGCTGCCGGTGCAAGGGGTCGATGCCGCGGCGGTTGACCGGGTGGTCTGCGAACACCTGCTGCCCGGTCGCGAACGCGCGCCGTTGGCCCCGCAGCAGCTGCAAGGCCTGTTCAAGGGCTTCATCGACCTGGCGTTCGAGCACCACGGCCGCCACTACGTGCTCGACCACAAGTCCAACTGGCTCGGGCCCGACGACAGCCACTACCACCCCGAGGCCCTGGCCTCGGCCGTGCTGTCGCACCGGCTGGAGCTGCAGTACGCGCTCTACACCCTGGCCCTGCACCGCCTGCTGCGCAGCCGGCTGCCCGACTACGACTACGACCGGCACGTGGGTGGCGCCCTCGTGCTGTTCCTGCGCGGGCACGCTGCGCCGGGGCAGGGTGTGTTCGCCGACCGGCCGCCGCGCGCGCTGGTCGAGCGGCTGGACGCCCTGTTTGCCGGCGCCCCTGCGGAGGAGATGTCGTGAGCGCCACCTTTCTGGGTCATGCGCCGTCGGCCTGCCTGGCCTGGCTCGACCGCTGGGTGAGCCAGGGCTGGCTGCGCCCGCTGGACCGCCAGTTCGCGGCCTTTCTGGCCAGCCAGGCGCCGCAGGCCGACCCGCTGCTGCTGGTCGCGGCGGCCTGGACCAGCCATCAGCTGGGCCGTGGCCAGGTCTGTCTGGACCTGGGACTGACCCTGGACGACCCGGTGCGCGCGCTGTCCTTGCCGGCAGCCGCCCAGCTGACGGACATCGATGCAGGCATCCCGACGCCGCTGTCGCTGCTGCAGGGGCTGACGCTGGTGCGCTGGCGATCGGCCTTGACCGAGCCCACGCTGGTGGGCACCGGGCCCGGCACCACGCCGCTGGTGCTGGAAGATCAGCGTCTGTACCTGCGACGCTTCTGGCGCTACGAGCAGCAGGTGCGCGCTGACATCGATGCCCGCCTGGCCTGGCCCGCGCAGGCGGCACAGACCGGCGCGGAAGCGCCGCTGCGCCAGGCGCTGCAGGTGTTGTTTCCCGAAGCCCGCGACCGGACCGATGCCGTGGACTGGCAGCAGGTCGCCTGTGCGCTGGCGGCACGCAGCCATTTCGCCATCGTCACCGGCGGCCCAGGTACCGGCAAAACCACCACCGTGGTGCGCCTGCTGGCGCTGCTGCAACACCTGGCGCTGGAAGCCAGCGGTGGCCGCCAGCGTCTGCGCATCCGCCTGGCTGCCCCCACCGGCAAGGCGGCGGCGCGGCTGAACGCGTCCATCGCCGGCGCGGTGCAGCGTCTGCCGCTGGACGGCCTGCACGAGCCGGAGCGCCTGCGCCAGGCCATTCCGGTCGAGGTGACCACGGTGCACCGTCTGCTGGGCAGCCGCCCAGACACGCGCCGACTGCGCCACGATGCCACCAACCCCTTGCCGCTGGATGTGCTGGTGGTGGACGAGGCCTCCATGCTGGACCTGGAGATGATGGCGCGCCTGGTCATGGCCCTGCCACCGGCTGCGCGCCTGGTGCTGCTGGGCGACAAGGACCAGCTCGCCTCGGTGGAGGCCGGCTCGGTGCTGGGGGACCTGTGCCGCCGCGCCGACCAGGGCCACTACACCCCGGCCACGCGCGACTGGGTGCATCGGCTCACCGGCGCCTTCTGGGATGGGACCCTGACCGACCCGCAGGGGCGGCCCCTGGACCAGGCGGTCACCCAGCTGCGGGTGAGCCATCGGTTTGGCACCGACAGCGGCATCGGCCGGCTCGCGGCCGCGGTCAATGCGGGCGATGTCCAAGGTGTACGCCGGCTGCTGAAAGCCGGCCTGCCCGACCTGCAGCTGATCGACAGCGCGCAGCCCGATCACCTGCTGGACCTGGTGCACGGTGGTCCGCGCAGCGAAAGCGCCGCTCAGTCAGGCCTGTTCGATGAACCGAGCCCGTCGGTCTGGACCGGTCATGCCCAGACCTTGCGCGCGGTGCAGACCAGCCGACCGGCGCCTGACGCGCCAGCGGCAGCCTACGATGAGTGGGCCTTGCATGCCCTGCAGACCCTGGGGCGTTTTCAGCTCCTGGCGGCGGTGCGGGAAGGACCGCAGGGTGTCGAGGGTCTGAACCGTGCGGTCGAACAATTGCTGCGCGGCGCTGGGCTGCTGGAAATTCCGCGCGGGGGCTGGTATGCCGGCCGACCGGTCATGGTCACCCACAACGACCCGGCGCTGGGGTTGATGAACGGTGACGTGGGCATCGCACTGCCGGCGCCGGTGCCCGAGCGGCCCGACGCCGGTCCGGTGCTGCGGGTGGCGTTCCAGGGTGGGCCGAACCGACCGGTGCATTGGGTGCTGCCCAGCCGCCTGCGCCACGTTCAGACAGCGTTTGCCATCACCGTTCACAAGTCCCAGGGTTCGGAGTTTGACCATGCGGCGCTGGTGCTGCCGGCGCAGGCCTCGCCGGTGCTCACGCGCGAACTGGTCTACACGGCCATCACCCGTGCACGGCTTCGGTTCACCCTGGTGGGTTCCCCCGGCGGTCCCGAGGTGCTGGAGGCGGCGCTCCGCCGTCGGGTGGAGCGGGTCGGCGGGCTCTGAAGCGTCCGGCGGTGGAACCAGGCTATCGGCTGGGCGGGTCGGCGCGCTCGGCCGCCTCGCGACGCCGTCGCTCGGCCTGCGCCTTCTTCACATCGTGCAGCTGCCACACGCCGAAGGCCAGTATCAGCAGGAAAATGCCAAGCTCGATCCAGATGCCCATGGGCCGTACCTCGCGGGGTCAGACGATGTCCAGCACGTGGAAGCCGAAGCGACCGCTGCGGCGATCGGCAAAATAGCGCTCCAGTGTCTCGCGCACGGTGCGAAAGGCCAGTTCGTCCCAGGGAATCTCGGCCTCGCTGAACAGCCGGGCCTCCATGGTCTCGATGCCCGGCTGGAACTGGTCGCTGAGCAGGCGGGCGCGGTAGTAGAAGTGCACCTGACCGACCCGTGGCACGTTCATCAGGGTGAACAGTTCGCCCAGGCTGATCTGGGCGCCGGCTTCCTCATCGGTTTCCCGCATCGCCCCTTCGGCGACGGTTTCTCCCAGCTCCATGAAGCCGGCCGGCAGCGTCCATTTGCCCTTGCGCGGCTCGATGTTGCGCTTGCACAGCAGAACCTGCTCGCCATGCTCACCCCAGACCGGCACCGTGCCCACCACGTTCAGCGGATTGTCGTAATGCACCGTGTGGCAAGCGGGGCAGACCGCGCGCATCCTGGTGTCGCCATCATCGGGCAGGCGGAGGTCCACGGCAGTGCCGCAGTTGCGGCAGTGTTTGGCTGGCGGGCGGATCATGAAAGGCAGTGTAGCCCGTGATGAAGGACCACAAAAAAACCGGGACATGCCCGGTTTTTTTGCGGGGTTCAGGCAGCTCAGGCTTTCTTGCCGTGTTTCTCGATCAGGGCCTTGGCCGTGTCGAACAGCTTCTTGCCATTGAAACCGCGCTTGTCCATGTCCTGCATCCACTCGACCTCGACCAGACGGGCCTTGCGGCGGAACTCCTGCGCGTCGGCGGCCGAAATGGTGTGGATGGTGTTGCCCTGGTCCACCGCCGCCTTGCGACCCGCCGGATCGCCCGCCTGTTGCGTTTTGCCCAGCCAGCCGGACGTCTCGATGCCCGAGTTGCGGTCGATGATGGCCTTGAGATCGGGCGCAAGCTGGGCGTACTTGGCCTTGTTCATGGCCATCACGAACGTGGTGGTGTAGAGCGCGCCGCCAGCCGGGTCGAACTCGCTGTGGAATTTGGTCAGTTCATGCACCTTGACCGAGGGCGCCACTTCCCACGGAATGACGCAGCCATCGATCACACCTTTGGACAGGGCGTCCGGAATCTGCGGCAGCGGCATGCCGACCGGGGTGGCACCCAGGTAGCCCAGCATCTTGGTGATCTGGCGGGTCGGACCACGCACCTTGGAGCCGCGCAGGTCTTCGGCGGTCTTGACCAGCTTGTTGCGCATGTGGAACATGCCCGGACCGTGCACCTGCAGAGCGATCGGCTGCACGTCGCGGTACTCGTCGGCCGCCGACGTCTGGATGTACTCCCAGAAGGCCTTGGACGTGGCCTCGGCGTTGTTCATCATGAAGGGCAGTTCAAACACCTCGGTGCGCGGGAAGCGGCCGGGGGTGTTGCCGGGCAGGGTCCAGACCACGTCGACCACACCGTCGCGCGCCTGGTCGAACAGCTGGACCGGCGAACCGCCCAGCTGCATGGCCGGGTAGGCCTCGAACTTGATGCGGCCACCCGAGTCCTTCTCGACCTTGTCCATCCAGGCCTTGTGCATGTTCAGCCACACGTTGGACTGCGGCGACATGAAGGTGTGGAACTTGAGGGTCACGCTCTGCTGGGCAAAACCGGTGAGGGCCGGTGCACCGAGGGCAATGGCCGCACCGGACTGGAGCAGGGTTCTGCGCTGGATCATGGGAAGTCTCCTGTAGGGGATGGTTGGAGGGGGTGACCGGAGGCAATGTAGGTCGCTGCAGCACGAAAGGTCAGAGGTCTAACCCGTATGGGCCGTTCGGATACGTTTGCCGATTGTGCGAAATGGATTTACCCATGCGAAATTATAGAAGGCGGGCCGGCCGATGGACGCCCGTCACTGGTCATCAAACGATCCGGACCGAGATGTCCACCAGGCCCTGCACGCCACCCGTGACCACATCGCCACGGACCAGGCTGCCCACGCCTTCCGGTGTTCCGGTGTAGATCAGGTCGCCGGGCTGCAGTTCCCAGGCGCGCGAGAGGTGCTCGATGATCTCGCCCACGCTCCAGATCAGCTGCCCCAGGTCGCTGCGCTGGCGTTCGTTGCCGTTGACCTTCAGCCAGATGCCCGCATGACTCGGGTCACCGGCCTGCGCTGCTTCGGTGATGGGACCTATCGGGGCGGAGTGGTCGAACGCCTTGCCGATGCACCAGGGGCGGCCCTGCTGCTTCATGCTGGCCTGCAGGTCCCGACGCGTCAGATCGATGCCGACGGCGTAGCCGAAAATGTGCTGCCCGGCGTCGGCTGCCTCGATATCCCGGCCACCACGGCCGATCGCCACCACACATTCGATCTCATGGTGCAGGTCACCGGTGAGGCTGGGGTAGGGCACCGGAGTCGGGCCCTGGCCATCGGCGATCACCAAGGCATCATCGGCCGGTTTCAGGAAAAAGAACGGTGGCTCGCGCCCGGTGAAACCCATCTCGCGCGCATGCGCCGCGTAGTTGCGGCCGACACAATAGACGCGGTGCACCGGAAAACGCTCAGACCGGCCAACCACCGGCACCGAGACGACCGGTGGTGGCGAGAAAACATGGTTCATCGGAAACATCCTGCAAGCTGGTCGGCCACCAAGGCCGGGGCCGCCATCACGTCACGCGCTGGGGTCCGCGCTCGCGCAGGCGGCGCGAGCGTGTCCATCGTACCCGCAGCACCCACAGTCCGCTGACGAGGAAATAGGCCGCCACACCCGAGACACTGGCCATCAGCGCCATGCCCAGAAACAGCGGCTTGCCGATATCGCCCAGCTGACTGAACCAGCGCTTGATGGTGCCCTTGAGGGTCTGGGCCTGGCCGGCTTCGGTTTGGGCCCGGTTCAGCAAGGCCATGGCATCTTCTTCGCTCGGCGTGTCGTGCCCCAGCACGAACTTGCCCAGCCGGTACGAGCCATACCAGAGGGGGGCATAGGTCGCGGGGTTGGAGACCAGGGTGCTGGCCACGGCCACCGGTACATTGGCTCGCAGCAGCACGGCGGAGGCCACCGACAGCGGGATCTGTGCAATGGGCACCAGCAGGCCGAAGAACACGCCGATGGCCACACCGAAGGAGATGCCACGACGGCTGAAATGCCAGAGCTTGGGGTGGTGCATGAGCGGGCCCAGCCATCGCAACCAGCGGTTGGCGCGGATGCTCTCCTGCGAGGGCAGCTTGGCCTTGAGGCGCTCGAACATGACGGTGGCGGTGAAGGTGGGGATCGGCTCAGCCCACGATTCTCGCCGATCGGCAGGAATTGCCGGCGAACCCGGCGAGAATGCGCGGATGATGATGTCGCTGCAGGATGTGCTTTTTTCACAGGGGTTCGGAACCCGCCGGGTCTGCTCCGGCCTGATCCAGCAGGGCCATGTCACGGTGGGTCCGGACGCGCAGGTCTGCACCGATCCCGGCACGGTCTGGGAGACCGCGGACCTGGTGTTCACCGTCCAGGGCGATCGGTGGCAGTTCCAGCGCCGCGCCTACCTGATGCTGCACAAGCCGTCCGGGTTCGAGTGCTCGCACAAGCCGGGCGCACACCCCAGCGTGTACACCCTGTTGCCCGCGCCGCTACGTCAGCGGGCCGGAACAGCCGCGGCCGGCGTGCAGGCGGTCGGCCGACTGGATCAGGACACGACCGGGCTGCTGCTGCTGTCCGACGACGGCAAGTTCATCCACCGCCTGACCTCCCCACGGCACCACGTGCCCAAGGTGTACGAGGTGGGCGCCCGACACCCGGTCGATGAGCGGCAGTTGCAGCGGCTGCTGGAAGGCGTGGTGCTCGACGACGATCCGCGCCCGGTGCGGGCAGCGGCCTGTGAACGCACCGGTGAACGGCAATTGCGGCTGACCCTGACCGAGGGCAAGTACCACCAGGTCAAACGCATGGTGGCGGCCGTCGGCAACCGCGTGGAGACGCTGCACCGCTCGGCCATCGGCA
>JALOSN010000479.1 GCA_025458415.1 Hydrogenophaga sp. | reverse complement strand
GAGCAGGTCGTTGATCGCCACGATCTCGATGTCCGGGAAGTTCTGGATCGCGCTGCGCAGCACGTTGCGGCCGATGCGGCCGAAACCGTTGATACCGACGCGGATGGTCATGGGGATCTCCTCCGTTGGTCTGGAAAAAAAAGAGGCGTTCGGCGAGGACCGGGCGGGCACTTGCCGCCGCCCTCAGCCGGTGGTCAACGCCGAGAAATCGGGAATCACCCGGTCGGCGCCGCAGGCCTCGATCGGCTGCCCCATGTTGTAGCCATAGGGCAAGGCCCACACGGTGACATCCGCGTTGCGGGCCGTGGCCACATCGATGCTGGAGTCACCCACGAAAAGCGTGCGCTCGCGTGCCACGCCAAAGCGCTGCATGCAGTCGTGGATCGCAGCGGGATCGGGTTTCTTGACCGGCAATGTGTCGCCACTGATGACGCGGTCGAACAACGGCAGCATGTCGTGCGACCGCAGCACCGTCTCGGTGTAGCGCCCTTCCTTGTTGGTCACCACGGCCAGCTTGACACGCTGGCCGCGCAAAGCCAGCAAGGTCTCGCGAACGTGCGGATAGAGACGGCTTCGGGTGCCGCAGCGGCGGGCGTAGCACACCGCAAACTCCGCTTCGATCAGGCGAAAACTGTCCGCGTGACGCACCGTCTCGGCGGACGTGTTGCCGGTGAAAGCCAGCGCCTGGATCAGCAGCTCGCGCGTGCCGTGACCAATCCAGTCGTTGACCTGCTGCTGGCTGACCGCCGGCAGGCTGAACCTGGACAGGGTGTCGTTGACCGCATCGGCAATCTCTGGCGCGGTTTCAATCAGCGTGCCGTCCAGGTCGAACAGCACCAGGTCAAAGGGAATACGCGTGCTCACGTCAGTTGCTCGCCGGGATGATGTGATCGGGCAGCGCTTGCTGGCGCCGGTGGGTGGCGCGGTGCACCAGGGTCCGCACCGCGTCGGCCACGCGGACGGCGGTGATGCCGAAGTGCCGGTACAGGTCCTTGGCCGGCGCCGATTCGCCAAAACTGGCGACGCAGGTCCTGGTAGGCCTGGGGCTGTCGGTCGAACACGCTGGTGCTGGGCATGGACACCACGCGCACCGGCACGCCGTCGCCGGCCAGCATCTTCTGTGCCGCCAGTGCAATCTCGACCTCGGAACCGGTGGCCACGATGACGGCCTGGGGGCGCTCGATCTCGGAAAGGATGTAGCCACCCTTGCGGATATCGCTGGCCAGGACCTGGCCCGCCACCGCCGGCAGGTTCTGGCGCGAGAGGCACAGGGCGCTGGGTCCGTCGCGCCGCTCGACGGCACAGACCCAGGCCACCAGGGTTTCCAGCCCGTCGGCGGGCCGCCAGACGTCCAGCCCCGGGATGATGCGCAGGCTGGGCACGTGCTCCACGCTCTGGTGGGTCGGCCCGTCTTCGCCCAGGCCGATGGAGTCGTGCGTGAACACATGGATCACGCGCTGCTTCATCAGCGCGGCCATCCGGATCGCGTTGCGGCTGTAGTCACTGAAAGTCAGGAAGGTGCCGCCGTAAGGGATGTAGCCACCGTGCAGAGCGATGCCGTTCATGATGGCCGCCATGCCGAACTCGCGCACACCGTAGCTCAGGTGGTTGCCCCAGGTGTCACGGCCCGCCTTCACGCAGCCCTTGAAGTTGGTCAGGTTGGAACCGGTCAGGTCGGCACTGCCGCCGAAGAGCTCGGGCAACAGCGGAGCCAGCGCGTCCAGTGCGTTCTGGCTGGCCTTGCGGGTAGCCATCGGCTCGGTTCTGGCGGCAATGCCGGCCAGCAACTCCGGCAGCCGGACGCCGAAAATGGCGGGCAATTCCCCGGTCATGCGGCGCTCGAACTCGGCCGCCTCCAACGGGTACTGAACGCGGTAGGCCTCGAAGCGGAGCCGCCATTCGGCCTCGGCTGCGGCACCCCGCTCGCGCGCGTTCCAGGCATCGGACACGTCGGCCGGTATTTCGAAAGGCTGCGCTGTCCAGCCCAGGGCCTCGCGGGTGGCCGTCACCTCATCCGGTCCCAGCGCCGCACCGTGGACATCGTGCGTGCCTGCCTTGTTGGGCGAGCCCTGGCCGATCACCGTCTTGCAGCAGATCAGCGTCGGCCGGCCATCGGGCTGCCGGGCCTGTCGTCTGGCGGCCACCAATGCCGCTTCCACGGCAGCAGGGTCATGGCCGTCCACACTCGGAATCACATGCCAGCCATAGGCCTCGAAGCGCCTGGGCGTGTCGTCGGTGAACCAGCCTTCGACGTGACCGTCGATGGAGATGCCGTTGTCGTCGTAGAAGGCCACCAGCTTGGACAGGCGCAGCGTGCCGGCCAGCGCGCAGGCCTCGTGGCTGATGCCTTCCATCATGCAGCCGTCACCCAGGAACACGTAGGTGAAGTGGTCGACGATGGCATGGTGAACATCGCCAGCGGTGCGGTTGAACTCCTGCGCCAGCAGCTTCTCGGCCAGTGCCATGCCCACGGCGTTGCTGATGCCCTGCCCCAGCGGACCGGTGGTCGTCTCCACGCCGGGGGTGATGCCCACCTCGGGGTGGCCGGCCGTCTTGCTGTGCAGCTGGCGAAAGGCCTTGATCTCCTGCATGGGCAGGTCGTAGCCTGTCAGGTGCAGCAGCGCATAGATCAGCATCGATCCGTGGCCGTTGGACAGCACGAAGCGGTC